>JAYTTO010000176.1:0-19983 GCA_043744975.1 Betaproteobacteria bacterium
GCCGCAATCTCCGCCTTCGCCACATTGCTCGTGCTCTGGATCGTGAACATAGGCGCCTCCGACCCCGGCAGCGTGCTGCATCTGCTCTCGCTGCTGCGCCACTACGAGAGCTTCGCGCGCGGCACGCTCAATACCGGCGACCTCGCGTGGTTCGCGCTCTTCATCGCCGTGTTCCTATGGCTCACGGTCCGACGGCTCGACCGCGACCGTCTGGCGTCCTGATCCGATGAGGGCAACCCGACGAGCGCGATTTCAGTTGTTGGCGCAGAACGGCGTCTTCGCCGCGCTGCTCATCGCCGCGGCGCTGCTGCTCGCCCAGCTCGCCGGGCAGCACTCGCAGCAATGGGATCTCACCCAGAATTCCCGCAACAGCCTGAGCGAAGGCAGTCTGCAACTGCTGCGCACGCTGTCCGGCCCGGTGACGATCACGGCCTATTCGACCGAACAGGATCCCACCCTGGGCGACATCCGCCGCCAGATCGCCGATTTCGTCGCCCGCTACCAGCGCATCAAGCCGGACATCGCACTGCGCTTCGTCGATCCGCAGCAGCAGCCCAAGGCGACCGCCGCCGCCAATATCCGCGCCAATGGGGAGATGGTGGTCGAGCACGCCGGGCGCAGCGAGCACCTGACCAACCTCGACGAGTCCTCGCTCACCAACCTGCTCACGCGGCTCGCCCGCAGCCACGAGCGGCTGGTGATGTTCCTGTCGGGCCATGGCGAGCGCAACCCGGGCGGCATCGCGAACCACGACCTGGGCGAATTCGGCAAGCGGCTCGAGACCAAGGGCTTCAAGGTGAGCACGCTCAACCTCGCCGCCGCGCAGGATGTCCCGGCGAACGCGGCGGTGCTGGTGATCGCGAATCCTCAGATCGACCTGCTCCCCGCGGAGACGGTGAAGCTCAAGACCTTCGTCGAACACGGCGGGAGCCTGCTCTGGCTGCTCGACCAGGAACCGTTGCACGGCCTGCAGCCGCTCGCCGATGCCCTGCATCTCGAGCTCTCGCCGGGCGTGGTGGTCGACCCGGCGGCCAACGACATGAAGGCCTCAGCCACACTGTCGATCGCCTCCAGCTACCCGAACCATGCCGTCACGCGCGGCTTCCTGCTGAACAGCGCGTTTCCGCTGGCGCGCCGCATCGGCCACGCCGCCGACGACAAGGTGTGGCGGTTCTCGCCGCTGGTGGAAGTCGCTCAGCGCGGCTGGATCGAAACCAGCTCGCTCGACGACAAGGTCGGTTTCGACAAGGGCCGCGACGTCCCCGGCCCGGTCACGGTTGCCGCCGCGCTCGAACGCGATGTCGACGGCAAGCCGCAGCGCGTAATCGTCACCGGCAGCGGGCATTTCGTGGCCAATACCTACGCCGGCCTGCTCGGCAATCTCGATCTCGGTATCAACATGGTCAACTGGCTCGCGGGCGACGACAGCCTGATCGCGATTCAGCCGAAGTCACTGGTCGACGGCAACATCGAACTCTCGCGGGCGTGGCTGCTGTTCATGGGCCTGTCGTTCATCTTCGCGGTCCCGGGCGCGTTCCTGTTCACCGGCGGCATGCTCTGGTGGCGTCGCCGCAACGCATGAGCGCCGCGCACGCCGGGCGCCGCGCGGCACCCGCGATGCGCCGATGAGCCGCCGATTCCTCGTCAACGTCGTGCTGGCGCTGCTGGTTGCGGCGCTTGGCGCGTGGATGACCCTCAAGCCGGGATCGAAGGGAGCCCCCGAGTTCGCGCTGTCCGACAAGAAACCTGCGGCGGCGCGCAGTATCCGCATCGAGCGCAAGGGACTTCCGCCGTTCGTGCTGCTGAAGTCGGGCGGACGCTGGCAGCAGACCGAACCGTTCCTCGCCCGCACCGACAACACCCAGGCGCAGCGCCTCCTCGACCTGCTGGCGGCGAAGAGCAAAACGGTGTTCCCGGCGGAGGATCTGGCGCGCTTCGAACTCGACCAGCCATTCGCCAAGGTCACCATCGACGACCGCGTGTTCGCGTTCGGCACCGTGAACACGCTGACCGGTGAACAGTACGTCCTGAGCGGCAAGCAGGTGTTCGTGCTGTCGCCGGTATTCGGTTACGGGCTGCCCACGCAGGTCGACAGTATGACCACCCACATGCTGCTCGGCGACGACGAATCGCCGATCGCCTTCGAACTCGGCGGCGGCAGCCGCATGGACTCGAAGGACGGCAAGTGGCAGTGGTCACCAGCGACGCCCGCAACGACAAAATTGTCGCAGGACGATTTCGCGCGCTGGCTCGACGACTGGCGCTTCGCGTCGAGCCTGGCGACGCGCCCCGCGACTTCGTCGAAGGGCGGGGAATTGGTGCAGGTCACCATGAAGGACGGCAAGAAGGTCGAGTTCCGGATCCTGTCGCGCGAGCCGGCGTTCATCGTGCGGCGGATCGACGAGAAACTGGAGTTCGTCTTCGCCGCCGACCGGGCGCAGCGCCTGCTGTCGCCACCCACCGCGGGCCAGTGAACCGGCGATGCCGGAACTGCCGGAGGTCGAGACCACCCGCCGGTCGCTGGAACCCTGCCTGGTGGGCCGCCGGATCGTGTCGGTCACCGTGCGCGATCGCCGGCTGCGGTGGCCGGTGCCACTGGACCTCGAAGCAAGCCTCGCAGGGGCATGCATCGACCGCGTCGAGCGCCGCGCGAAATACCTGTTGATCGGTGTCGGCGGCGGCACGCTGCTGGCGCACCTTGGCATGTCCGGCAACCTGCAGGTCGTCGACGGCGCGACGCCGGTCCGCAAACACGATCACGTCGACATCGTTCTCGACGACACGCGGGTGCTGCGGTTCCACGACCCGCGGCGGTTCGGCAGCATGCACTGGCTGGCCGGCGCCGATCGTTCGCACCCGCTGCTCGACAGTCTGGCGCCGGAGCCGCTCACCGACGCCTTCGATGGCGGCTATCTCCACGCGGTGACGCGCAACCGCAGTGCCGCCATCAAGCACATCCTGATGAACGGCGCCCTGGTCACGGGCGTGGGCAACATCTACGCCTCGGAAGCGCTGTTCCGCGCCGGCATCAATCCGAAGACGGCGGCGCGCCGGCTCTCGACCGCACGCTGCGCAACACTGGTGGCGGCGGTGAAGGAAACGCTCGCGCTGGCGATCGACGCGGGCGGCAGCACCTTGCGCGACTACGTCGATGCCGGCGGCAGGCCGGGCTACTTCCAGCAGCAATCGCTGGTGTATGAGCGCGGCGGGGAGCCTTGCCGGCGCTGTGGCGCCACCATCCGCCACATCCGCCAGGGCCAGCGGTCGACCTACTACTGCGCGGCCTGCCAGACGTAGGGGCAGAGCGAAGCCTGGGCAGGCCTAGCCTTCGGCCACCGCCATCAGGGCCTGGTATTTCGCCTGCAGCATGCCCGGCGTCTCGGGCACTGCGGGGTCGAGCACGATGCAGTCGACCGGACACACCTCGACGCACTGCGGCTGCTCGAAATGGCCGATGCACTCGGTGCACTTGCGCGGCTCGATGACGTAGATCAGTTCGCCCATCGAGATCGCGTCGTTCGGGCACTCGGGCTCGCACACGTCGCAGTTGATGCATTCGTCGGTGATCAGCAGCGCCATAGGCACCCGCCGGGCCGTCCCAAGGGTGCCAGCCCCCCATTGGGGGGTGCCGACCGAAGGAAGGCTGGGGTGAAGATATCAAGCGAAGGGACACAGCGCGCGCCGGGCCGCCCCAAGCGCGCTGGCCCCCCATTGGGGGGTGCCGACCGCAGGAAGGCTGGGGGGGTCGTCATCTAGCCCTTTGCGGCCTTGGCCGCCAGCCGGGCCACCAGGGCGGGATTGACGAACGGGGCGACGTTGCCGCCCAGGCTCGCGATCTCGCGCACCATGGTGGCGGAGATGAACTGGTACTGCTCGGCCGGAGTGAGGAACACCGTCTCGACATCGGGATAGAGGATCCGGTTCATGCCCGCCATCTGGAATTCGTATTCGAAGTCGGAGACCGCTCGCAGGCCACGCACGATGATCCGCGCGTCGCCCTGCTTCAGGAAATCCATCAGCAGGCCGGAGAACCCGATCACTTCCACATTGCCGTACGGCGCCAGCACCTCGCGCGCCATCTGCACCCGCTCGTCGAGGGTGAAGAACGGCCGCTTGCCCGGGCTCGCGGCGATGGCCACCGTCACCGCATCGAACAGTTGCGAGGCGCGGCGGACCAGATCCTCGTGGCCGCGGGTGATCGGGTCGAACGTTCCGGGATAGACGGCTTTTTTCATGCCTGTGGAGGGCCCGTGGTTGTCGATGGCTCGGCCGGCGTGAACAGGTGCGCGTGCACCCGGCCGGCGCGGGTACTGCGCAACAGCGTCCAGTCGTCGACCGGTTCGATCGCGACCGGCGCCTCGACATAGACGCGCGCTGCGGGCGCCAGGTGCGGCCAGACGCGATCGAGCAGGCCGGCCGGGTCGCCATCGACGAACGGCGGATCGGCGAAGATCACGTCGAACCGGGCGCGCGGCTGCTGCCGCAGGAATTCTAGCGCGTCGTGCGCCAGCACCTCGACTCGCGTCAGCCCGAGCGTCGCGACATTGTCGCGCAGGCTGCGCAACGCGGTCGCGTCGCGTTCGACCATGACCACGCGGCGCGCACCGCGCGAGGCAGCCTCGAACCCGAGGGCACCGCTGCCGGCGAACAGGTCGAGGCATTCGCGCCCGGTCAAGTCCTGGCCGAGCCAGTTGAATAGCGTCTCGCGCACCCGATCCGGCGTGGGCCGCAAGCTCTCCCGGTCCGGAAAACGGATCAGGCGCCGCCGGTGGGTGCCACCAATGATGCGGACCGAACCGGCCTGCTCGCCCCCGGCACCGCGCCGCCCGTTCACTGTTCGCGGGCGCCTCCGGCGACAATCACCGTGACCATGCGATCCGGATCGACGCGGCGCCGGAAGGCGTCCCTGATCTGGGCCACGGTGACCGCCTCGATCCGGTCGACGAACTGATCGAGATAGTCGTTGGGCAGGCGATAGAAGCCGATGGTGGCGAGGTAGTCGTGGATCTTCTTGTTGCTGTCGATGCGCAACGGGAACCCACCGACGAGGTTCTGTTTGGCGGCCACGAGTTCGTCCTCGGTCGGTCCCTCGGCCACGAACTTCTTCAGCGTCGCCCGCGTGACCTCGAGCGCCTCGTCGGCCTGCTCGCGCCGGGTCTGGAGCCCGACCAGGAACTGGCCGCGCTCCAACATCGGCTCGAAGTAACTGTAGGAACTGTAGGCCAGCCCGCGCTTCTGCCGCACCTCGTCGACGATGCGCGAGACGAATCCGCCGCCGAGCACGTAGTTGCCGACGAACAGCGGAAAATAGTCCGGATCGTTGCGCTTCATGCCCGGCGCGCCAATCAGGATGTGGCTCTGGCTCGCGGGATGGGCGATACGCTGCACGATCGGCCCCTCGAGCGACTTCACGGCCGCCAGTGGCGTGGGCGCATCGCTGCCTCGCGGCAGGTCCACGGTGAGCCGCCGGGCGATCGCATCGGCATCCGTGTGCGACAGGTCGCCGATGATGGCGATCACGGAATAGTCGGCGCGGTACCAGCGGCGATGGAAGGCCACCAGATCGACCGCCTTCAGGGCGGACACGGTATCGACCTCGCCCGAGCCGCGCAGGCCGTAAGGGTGATCGCCAAAGACCGCAAGGCTGAGCGCCCGGTCGGCGATCGACTCCGGCTTGGTGGCGGCGTCCCGCAGCCCGGCAACAAGGCGCCCGGTCTCGCGCCCGAGAATATCGGCCGAGAACAGCGGCTGCTGCACGATACGGGCGAGAACATCAATGGCCTGCTCTCGTTCGGCCGTGCTGGAGAGCGTGCGTACCGAATACCCGGCACGGTCAGCATCGAAACGCGACCCGAGCTGGGCGCCGATGTCGGCGAGACGGCCCGCGACGTCGGCTTCGCTCAACCCGCCGGCGCCAAGACGCATCAACCCGAGCGTCATGTCGGCAAGCCCTGAACGCTCGCGCGTGTCGCGGCCGTACCCGGCCGGAAAATCGATGCTCACGTCGATCATCGGCAGCGCGCGGTTCTCGATGAACAGCACCCGGGCGCCATTGTCGAGCGTCCAGGTCTCGATCGGCAGCAGGGCATGGGCCGGCAGGCTTGCGCACGCGAGCGCGGCGAGAGCAAGGACGCGATAGAGCAGCGGATGCATCATGGTTTGTCTGCCGGCTTCGCAGCGGCGGCGGTCTTGGGAACGAGCGACTGAGGATCGAGCACGGCGACGGTCAGGCTGTCATCGACCAGATAGCGGCGGGCAACCTGGCGTACCTGATCAGGCGTGACCTCCCGCAGGCGGCGCACCTGGACATCGGCGGAGTCATACGGCAGGCCGGCGTTGTGGAGTATGCCGATCTGCATGGCCTGGGCGAACATCGAATCGCGCTGGAACACCTGACCCGCGATCACCTGGGCCTTGACCCGCTGCAGTTCCGCTGCGCTCACGCCGTCGTCCATCACGCGGCGCAACTCGGTGCGCAGCGCGGCCTCGACATCGGCCACGGTCTTGCCGGGCGCGGGCGACCCATCGACGAAGAACATGCCGCCGGCCCGATACACGCTGTCGTAGCTGGCGCCGGCACTGACGGCGATGCGGTTCTCTTTCACCAGGGCGCGGTCGAGCCTGGCGGCATCGCTGCCATCGAGCACGCCGACCAGCACCGAGAGGGCGTAAGGCTCCCAATCCTGCTCCACATCGCGCAGCACCGGAACGTGCCATGCCATCAGAAGATAGGGCAGTTCACCCGGGCCCTTGACCGTGACGCGCTTGGTACCGCGCTGCGCCGGTTCGACCTGCGGCTTGCGTACCGGCAGTTCGCGCGACGGGATCGGGCCGAAACGCTCGTCGGCGAGGGCGAAGACTTCCGCAGGCTCGACGTCCCCGACCACCACCAGCGTCGCATTGTTGGGCATGTACCACTTGCGGTACCAGGTGCGCGCGTCCGCCGCGGTCATGTTCTCGAGGTCGTTCATCCAGCCGATGACCGGCGACCGATAGGCGCCCCCGGTGTACGCCACCGCCATCATTTGTTCGTACAGCAGCGCCTGCGGCTTGTCGTCGGTGCGCATGCGCCGCTCTTCCATGATGACCTTGATCTCCTTGTCAAACTCGGCATCGGAGAGTTCGAGGTTTTGCATCCGGTCGGACTCGAGGTCCAGCGCGAGCGGCAGCTTCGATTTGTGCAACTGCTGGAAGTAGGCGGTGTAGTCGCGATTGGTGAAAGCATTGTCGCGACCGCCGGCCGCGGCGATCAGGCGCGAGAATGCGCCGGGCGGATGCTTCAGGGTACCCTTGAACATCATGTGCTCGAGCACGTGCGCGACGCCGGTGGTGCCGGAGAGCTCGTCCATGCTGCCGGCGCGGTACCAGACCATGGAGGCCACCGTCGGCGCGCGGTGGTCCTCAAGGACCACGACCTTCATGCCGTTGGCGAGGTCGTGCTCGGCCATCTCTCCTTGTGCGGCGCCGGCGGCGGCGCAGATCAGCAGCGACGCCAGACCGACACAGCGGCGGATCACACGTTGCGGCTTCATGAGCGGACCGGGGCGATGGACGGCGGGGAATTGGGCGGGGTCATGAGCAAAGGGGGTCGGACGGGGCACATTCGGCATAGAATCGGGTCGGCAATGGATCGGTGATCGTCGCCGCCGACTGCACCAGAACACTGGGCCGGGCCGTTGACGACGCGGTTCAGACACTCTATCACCATGTTTGGTTTCCTCAAGGGCGCGCCCAAGACCGAAGACGCAGGCGTAACGGCGGAGAAGCGTCCCTGGTCGGCACGACTGCGCGACGGGCTCGCCGCCACGCGCGCCCGGCTCGGCGGCCAGCTCACCGCGCTGTTCTCGCGCGGCGGTGCCGTCGACGATGCCTTTTACGAGGAGCTCGAAACCGTCCTCCTGTCCTGCGACGTCGGCGTGGCCGCGACGCGCCACCTGATCGACGACGCGCGTGCGCGCGCCCGGAAGTCGAAAGCCGTTGATACCAGCGCGGTGCGCGATCTGCTGAAGGCTGCGATGCTCGATCTGGTGCGGCCGCTCGAGCAGCCGCTCGATCTTGGCACGCAGCGGCCTTTCGTCATCGTTCTGGCGGGCGTCAACGGCGCCGGTAAGACCACATCCATCGGCAAGCTCGCCTTCCTGTTCAAGGCACGCGGGCTGTCCGTGCTGCTGGCGGCAGGCGACACGTTCCGCGCCGCCGCGCGCGAGCAGCTTGCCGAGTGGGGCAACCGCAATGGCATCACGGTCGTGTCGCAGGTGTCCGGCGACCCGGGCGCGATCGTCTTCGATGCCGTGCAGTCGGCCATCGCCAGACGCATCGATGTGGTACTGGCCGATACCGCCGGACGGTTGCCGACGCAGTTGCACCTGATGGAGGAACTGAAGAAGGTCAAGCGCGTGACCGCCAAGGCGCTCCCCGGTGCGCCCCACGAAGTGCTGCTGGTGCTCGATGCGAACACCGGCCAGAACACCGTCGCGCAGGTGAAGGCCTTCGACGATGCGGTCGGCCTCACCGGCCTCGTCCTCACCAAGCTCGACGGTACGGCCAAGGGCGGCGTCATCGCGGCGATCGCCCGCGAGCGGCCGATCCCGCTGCGCTTCATCGGCGTGGGCGAAGGCCTCGACGACCTGCGACCGTTCGAGGCCCGGGCATTCGTCGACGCGTTGTTCGATTGAGCGGGCGCAGCGTGCGCACGCCCGGACGACGCTGGCATTCTGCAAGCGCCAGCGGCCCCGGCTGCGGTCCGGCACAGCGGCAGGGAGGCGCGGCGCGTTGATCCGCTTCGACCACGTCGTCAAGCGCTACCCCGGCGGGCAGGAAGCCCTGCGGCAGGTCTCGCTCAAGGTAAACAAGGGCGAGATGGTGCTCCTGACCGGGCATTCCGGCGCCGGCAAGACCACGCTGTTGCGCCTTGCGGCCGCCATCGAGCGGCCGACGGCCGGCACGATCACCGTCGGCGGCCAGAACCTGTCGCGCCTCGGGAACCGCGGCATCCCCTATCTGCGGCGCAACTTCGGCCTCGTGTTCCAGGATCACAAGTTGCTCTACGACCGCAGTGTCTTCGAAAACGTGGTTCTGCCCCTGCGGGTGACCGGATTCGGGGCCAGGGAAGCCGGCAGCCGGGTACGCGCTGCGCTCGACAAGGTGGGGCTGCTGGCGCGGGAGCAGTCCAACCCGGTCGAACTGTCCGGCGGCGAACAGCAGCGGGTCTGCATCGCCCGGGCGATCGTGCACCGACCGGCGATCCTGCTGGCCGACGAGCCCACCGGCAACCTCGATCCGGAGAACGCCCGGAACATCGTCGCGCTGTTCGAGGTGTTCCAGCAGGTCGGCGCAACCATCCTGGTGGCCACCCACGACGCCGACGCCTTCCGGGGCTCGGCGCCGCGGGTCATCACCCTGTCGGCTGGAGCCGTTCTGTCATGACGCGCTGGCTGGCAAGTCACGGCCGGGCACTGCGCGATGCCATGGACCGCCTGCGGCATCCGCTCCTGCCGACGGCGCTAAGCGTGGTGGTGATCGCCAGCGCGCTCGCGCTGCCGTTGCTGCTGCATCTGGCCGCCAGAAACCTCGCGATGTTCTCGGGGCAACTCGACGCGGAACCCCAGCTCACGCTGTTCCTCGATGTCAACATCACCCCGGCCGACACCGACGTGATCGCCCGGCGGCTGGCGAAACACCCGGCGACGACGCGCGCGCGGCTTGTGACCAAGACCGAGGCGATGGCGGACCTTCGCAACAGCGCAGGACTCGGCAGCAGCATCGACGATCTTGGCCGCAATCCGCTCCCGGACGCGTTCGTGGTCACCGGCCCGGAAGGCGACCCCACCCGCCTCGAAGCCCTGCGCGACGAGGCCGCAGGGTGGCCCAAGGTCGAGCATGCCCAACTGGACGCGCTCTGGGCGCGCAAGCTCGCGGCGACCGTCCGGATCGGCCGGGTCGCGGCGCTGCTCCTGGCGATCCTGCTCGGGGTGGCGCTGACGGCGGTGACCTTCAACACGATCAGGCTCCAGATCCTGGGACGCCGTGACGAAATCGAGCTGTCGAAACTCATCGGGGCGACCGACGCCTTCATCCGCCGCCCGTTCCTCTATTTCGGCCTGCTGCTCGGCGCGAGCGGCGGGCTGGCAGGACTGGGACTGGTGGCGCTGTCGGTGGCCGTACTGAACCACCAGCTGAGCGGTGCCCTGGCGCTACTTGGCGGTGCTGGCGGCCTGTCCGGTCCAGCCCTGGCCGACGCCGCGGCCGTCGTGGGAATCGCCGCCTTCCTGGGCTGGCTTGGCGCCGCCTTGTCGGTGGGACGCCACCTGCGCCGGTTCGAACCCGGCTGAGGTGACAACCCCCCAAGCCTGCCTGCGGTCGGCACCCCCCAATGGGGGGCCAGCTTGCTCGGCGCCTTGGTCTGGGAACCCCGGGGGCCGGCAACGGTTGCCGTACGCGAGTCGAAGAGCAGACGGTTCTCGATGGAACCGGTCCCGTGACAGAACCTTTTTCCTGACTGGCACTCACATACCCCGAGTGCTAATATTGAGCCAAAGGAGGATTGCCTGATGTCCTATCCCATTGCTGTTTCCACACCTGTTCTGTCGGCTGCAAGCCTCGACACTTACCTGTCGGCGGTCAACCGGTTCCCCCTGCTCACGCAGGAAGAGGAGACGCGGCTGGCTCGCTGCTACCGCGACGAGGACGACCTTGAGTCCGCCCGTACGCTGGTGCTGTCGCATCTGCGCCTCGTGGCCTCGGTCGCCCGCGGCTACCTGGGCTACGGCCTGCCCCAGGCCGACCTGATCCAGGAAGGCAACATCGGCCTGATGAAGGCGGTCAAGCGCTTCGATCCGGAGCGCGGCGTACGCCTGGTGTCGTTCGCAGTCCACTGGATCCGGGCCGAAATCCACGAGTACGTGCTCAAGAACTGGCGCATCGTCAAGATCGCGACCACCAAGGCGCAACGCAAGCTGTTCTTCAACCTACGCAGCATGAAGTCGGGTCTCAACACCCTGACGCCGGCGGAGGTCGCGGCGATGGCTACCCAGCTCAAGGTGAAGCCGGCAGAGGTGGTCGAGATGGAGACGCGCCTGGGTGGCCAGGACATGGCGCTGCAGCCGTCGGTGGACGACGATGACGATGCGTTCAGCCCGATTTCCTACCTCACCAACGTCGACGACGAACCCAGCCGCGCGCTCGAGACCGAGCAGAACGCCCAGTTGCGGACCGAAGGGCTGGCGAACGCGCTGACCGCGCTCGATCCGCGCAGCCGCCGGATCATCGAGGCGCGCTGGCTGCGGGAGACCGACACCGCCACCCTGCACGACCTGGCCGGCGAGTTCGGGGTTTCGGCCGAGCGCATCCGCCAGATCGAAGCGCAGGCGATGAAGAAGATGCGGACGGCGATGGCCGAAGCCTGATCGTCGCCCGGATCGGACAAGGACGCCGCGGCCACACTGGTCGCGGCGTCTTTTTTTCAGGAACGCGCCAGCAACTGTCGCAGGTCGTGCTCGATCGACTTGGCGTCCTGCTGCCCGGACACGAACAGGCGCAGGCGTCCGCCGGCATCGAACACGTAGGTGCCCGTCGTGTGATCGATCCCGTAGCTGGCGGGCGTGGCGCCCGGCTGCTTCTGATACACGACCCGGAACTCGCGGGCCACCTCGGCGATCTCGGCGGGACTCCCCGAGAGGCCGGCAAAGCGCGGGTCGAAACCGGCGGTATATTGCGCCAGCAATTCGGCGCTATCGCGCTCGGGGTCGAGGGTGACCATCAGCACCTGCACCCGGTCGGCATCGGCCCCCAGCGCCTTCATGACCTGGGCCAGCTTGAACATCTGGGTCGGACAAACGTCCGGACAATGGGTGAAGCCGAAGAACACAACGACCACCTTGCCGCTGTAGTCCGCCAGCGAGCGGGGCTTGCCGCCCGGCCCGTGCAGCGCCAGCTTGCGCCCGAACTCGGCGCCGGTGACGTCGCTGCTCTCGAACGTCGGGGTGCCGGCCGGCTTGCCGCAGCCCGACAAGGCCCCGGCCACGAGCGCAGCAACCACCAGCGCGGCGGTCAGCGTACGGCGCATCACCAGCGGACGTAGTGGTCCACGAGCAGGGCCGCGAACAGCGCCGTGAGGTAGACGATGGAGTAGCGGAAGGTCTTGCGTGCCAGCGCGTCGCTGTAGTTGGTGTGGATGCGCCACGCGTAGAACAGGAATACCCCGCCCAGGACGAGCGCCGAAATCAGGTAGATCAGCCCGCACATGCGGGTCGCGTAGGGCAACACGGTCACCGCAACCAGGATGATCGTGTAGAGCAGCACGTGCAGGCCGGTGAACTTCTCGCCATGGGTCACCGGCAGCATGGGCAGTCCGGCCTTGGCGTATTCGTCGCGCCGGTAGAGGGCAAGCGCCCAGAAATGCGGCGGCGTCCAGGCAAAGATGATCAGGAACAGCAGGCAGGCATCCGGCGCCACGGTACCGGTGACCGCAGCCCAGCCCAGCACGGGCGGCATGGCGCCAGAAGCGCCGCCGATCACGATGTTCTGCGGCGTGGCCGGCTTCAGGATGACGGTGTAGATGATGGCGTAGCCGACGAATGTGGCCAGCGTCATCCACATCGTCAGCGAATTGGCGAACCGGTCGAGGATGTACAGGCCGATGCCGCCCAGCACCAGCGCGAACGTCAGCGCCTGCATTGAAGTGAGCTGTCCCATCGGCAACGGGCGCGCGCGGGTGCGCGCCATGAGTGCGTCAAGCTTCTGCTCCACCAGGCAATTGATCACCGCCGCGGCACCGGCCACGAAGGCGATGCCGAAGGTGCCCGCCAGCAGGGCTCGCAGCGGCACCCACCCGGGCGTGGCGAGGAACATGCCGATGACCGCCGTGAAGACGATCAGCGAGACCACCCGGGGCTTGGTGAGCTGGTAGAACTGGTAGAAGCGCGAGCCGCGAAGCGGCAAGGTGAGACTACTGGCCATTCACATCTCCCGGCGCAGGGCGGAAACAACCTTGAAGTTTAGCACCACGACCATCACGAGGAGCATCGCAGCACCGGCATTGTGGGCAACTGCCAGCGGCAGCGGCAGCACATAGGCGACATTCGCGATGCCCAGCGCCGCCTGCGTCAGCGCCAGCAACACCACTGCCAGGCCTGCGCCGCGCAGCCAAGGCACGGCCCAGGCCATCACGCCGGCAATCAGCAGCACCGTGACCGTGACGATCGCCCAGATCCGGTGTGCCCAGTGAATGGCCGTCAGCGCCTCGGCGGGCAGCGGCGAGCCATCACTGGTTTCGCCGAGGCGCCGTCCGAGACTGAAGCCGTGATCGACATCCATCGACGGCATCGCACTGCCTTGGCAGAGCGGCAGATCCGGGCAGGCCATGCCCGCATAGTTGGTGCTGACCCACCCGCCGAGGCAGATCTGGCAGGCGAGCACGATCAGTGCTGCGACAGCCCAGCGCCCGGCGACCGGCCCGGACGCTGCCGCTGCCGATGCGGAACGTTCCTCCGGTGCTGTCACCGCCCGTTGCCGGGCGGCAAGCCAAGCCAGCAGCGCCAGCGTGGTCATGCCGCCGATCAGGTGCCCCGTCACGATGGCCGGCATCAGCAGCATCGTCACGGTCCACATGCCGAAGGCAGCCTGCAGGCAGATCAGCAGCACCAGCGCTGTCGGCAGCCAGGGCGACTGGCGCAGCGCCACGCGGAAGCGCCAGGCGAGCACGGCGATCGATGCCACGAGGATGCCCAGAGTGCCGGCAAGGTACCGGTGGATCATCTCGATCCAGGCCTTGCGGGTCTCGATCACGCTGCCCGGAAAGCGCTCGAGAGCGCGCATCGTGGCGGTCTCGGACTGCGGCACGGCCACGTGGCCGTAGCAGCCCGGCCAGTCCGGGCAGCCGAGGCCCGCGTCGGAGAGGCGGACGAAGGCGCCGAAGACAACCACCAGCAGCGCCAGCGCGCTCGCCGACCACACCAGGAGACGGAACACCTTGCGAACCGGCATCACCCTATCCTCGATACCAGCAGCAGTTTGGTCAGATCCTTCTTGATGCGGTTCGGATCCGCATCCTTGGGAAAGCGCAGCATGAGATTGCCGAGCGGATCCACCAGGTAGAGGTGGTCCCGCGCCGAGTCGGTGGCCGGCAACCGCGGCAGCAGGGCACGGCCGCCGGCTGCGAGCACCAGCGTGCCCTCGTACTCGCGCATCAGTTCGGCGCTGGGCGTGATGTCGTCGTCGACAATCCAGGTCCGCACCACGCGGTCGGCGTCCTTGCCCTGCGTCAGGCGCAGTTGCCGCATCTGCCAGAGCTTGTCGCGGCACGGTTGATCGCAGGCCCCGGACGCCACCATCACGAACGACCAGTGACCACGGATCTGCGCGAACGCCGGGTCGGGCGTGGCCGTGTCGCCGGGCGCGAGGCCGGGCAGCGGGACGGGTGTGATCAGCTCGCCGTAGTTGCGGAACGAGTCCGGCCGCCAGACGTAGTACGCGAGGTAGGACGCAACGATCGGCGCGACGCAGACCAGTGCGAGCAGCACCAGCTCACGGCGACGGCGGCGGGGAACGGAAGCGGCGGAATTGGAAGTAACCATAGAGGATCACGATGAGGGATGCCATCGCACCCCATTGAAAGGCGTAGCCGTAGTGCCGGGCGGAGCCGCTGGCCGGGGGCGTCCAGTCGCGGACGAGACCATCGTCGAGAGTGCTGTGCTGTTCGAAGAGGAATGGCTGCAACGGCAGGGCAAAGCGGGCGGCGAAGCGATCGAGCGTGACGTTCTGCCAGACCGTTCCGGACGTCGAAGTCTGTGACAGCTCGAGGAACCGCGCGTTCGGCGGCAGCGCGATGCCTTCGATCCGGACCTCGCCGGTGGGCATCGCGATCGCAGGCAGGCGCGTGCGATCGAGGCTTGCTACGATCCACCCGCGCTTCACCAGCACATGCATGCCGCTGCCGGTGATGCGCAACGCGGTGAACACGTCGTAGCCGGGAGTGGCACCGCGACTGCGGTTATCCTGCAGGACCAGCGTGTCGGCGACGAACTCGCCTTGCGCCAGGAGGCGCCGATAGCGCGCGGCGCCGGCGGCAACGGGCACGGCCGTGAGCGTCATCACGGCGGCGGCATTGGCGCGCTCGATCTCGGCGGCGATGCCGTCCTTCTCCCGGCCACGCCCGTACTGCCAGACGCTGGCGGAAACGGTCAGCGCAAGCCCGCAGAGGGCCGCCAGCGCAGGCAGCAGCGGCGGTCGTCTGCGCGCCGCGTTCACCGGCATTGAAACGGCGCAGGCCGTTCGACTAGACTCTTTGCCTTCAACGGAAAGGCGCGCATGAAGATCGTCATCGTGGTTTTTCTGGTCCTGATCCTGTTCAGCCTGGGTTCTGCGCTGTTCTACCTGATGCGCGACCAGAGCGGATCGAACCGCACCGTCAAGGCCCTGACCTTGCGGATCGGCCTGTCGGTGTCACTGTTCCTGCTGATCATGGCCAGTCATTACTTCGGTTTCCTGCCCGGCCGCTAGCGCAGATCCCGCCGGCGCGACGCAACGCGCCGAGCCTTTCAGGGCACCGCGCAGTCTTTCGCGCGGCCCTCGGCGCACCAAAAAAACGCCGCACCCAGGCTTGTGTGCGGCGGGATCCGGAGCCTCTCTCTGACGCAGTGGTGCGTCTCCTCCTCCTCGATCTACCCCATGTGTCCGCGGCTGTCTCAGAGCCAGTAGACGAGCACGAACAGCAGCAGCCAGACGACGTCGACGAAGTGCCAGTACCACGACACCGCCTCGAATGCGAAGTGATGCTCCGGCGTGAAGTGGCCCCGCAGGCAGCGCACCAGGATCACGATCAGCATGATGGTGCCGATGGTCACGTGCAGGCCGTGGAATCCGGTGAGCATGAAGAAGGTCGCCCCATAGGCGCCCATCGCCAGGTTCAGGCCGAGTTCGGTAAAGGCATGGTGATACTCGATCGCCTGGAACGTCAGGAACGTGATGCCCAGCGCGATCGTGAGGAACATCGACAGGTTGAGCTGGCCGCGGTTGTTCGCCTTCAGCGCCCAGTGCGCCCAGGTGACCGTGACGCCCGACGACAGCAACAACAGCGTATTGAGTGCCGGCAGGCCCCACGGGCTCATCACCTCTAGCTTCTCGTCGATCCCGGGACCGACGGACGGCCAGCCGGGCGTGAACGACGGCCAGAGGAATTCGCCGGAGGCGCCGGTGCCGAGATCCGGAATCGACAGGATGCGCATGTAGAACAGCGTCCCGAAGAATGCGGCGAAGAACATCACCTCGGAGAAGATGAACCAGCTCATGCTCCAGCGGAACGAGATGTCGACCTGGCGGTTGTACTGCCCGCCCTCGCTCTCGCCGATGACCTTGCCGAACCAGCCGAACAGGCAGTAGGTGAGGATCGCGAAGCCGGCCAGCAGAAACCAGGGACCGGCCGCGATGTCGTTCATCACGAACACGGCGCCGAAGGCGAGCGTGAGCAGCGCCGCGGAGCCGGTGATCGGCCAGTAGGAAGGCTGCGGAATGTAATAGCTGTCGGTGCTGGTGCCAGTGCTCATGATCCCCTCTTGGGTGTTGCCTGTGTCCGTTGCGCTCAGGATGGCGTCTTGGCGTCGCCCGCGATGCTGGCGGCCGGCTTCGCAGGCCCCTCGACCCGGAAGAACGTGTACGAGAGCGTGATGGTGTTGACGTCGGCCGGCAGCTCGTTCTGAAGCACGAACACCACCGGCATGCGGCGAACCTCATGCGGCTTGAAGTCCTGCCGGGCAAAACAGAAACAGTCGAGCTTGCGGACGTACTTTGCGGCAAGCTGCGGGCCATAGCTCGGGATCGCCTGCCCCGAGACGGCTTGATCGGAGTTGTTGTGCAGCTCGAAGACGATCTGCGTGACCTGCCCCGGATGGATCCTGACGCTGCTCTCGACCGGGCGGAACACCCAGGGCAGATCGTTGCGGATGTTGGCATCGAGCTCGAGCGTCACGGTGCGGGTGAGGTCGACCTGGGTGTTCGCCACCGCGTCCGCATTCTGCAGATTGTTGATCCCGGTCACTTCGCAGATCTTCTTGTAGAAGGGCACCAGGGCATAGCCGAAGCCGAACATGGCGACCGCCACCACGAGCAGCTTGCGCAGCGTATGCGCATTGGCGCCGATCATGGCCACAGCACGTGCCGCAGGATCACGCCGCCGAAGCAGATCGCAATGACCGTCAGCAGGATGACGAGAGTCCTCGTCGTCCCGGGCGTGCGATCATTTTCGGCCGTCTGCAAGGGCGTCTCGCCGCGACGACTACTTGACGATCGGCGGTGTTTCGAAGCTGTGATACGGCGGCGGCGAGGGCAGCGTCCATTCGAGGCTGTCGGCACCTTCCCACGGCTTGGCGGGAGCCTTCTCGCCGCCCCTGATGCACTTGACGACCACGAACAGGAAGAGCAACTGGCTCAGCCCGAAACCGAAGGCGCCGATCGACGCGATCATGTTGAAGTCGGCGAACTGCTGCGAGTAGTCGGGGATCCGGCGCGGCATGCCGGCAAGACCGAGGAAGTGCATCACGAAGAAGGTGGCATTGAAGAAGATCAGCGACAGCCAGAAATGCAGCTTGCCGAGCTTCTCGTCGTACATGTGGCCGGTCCATTTCGGCAGCCAGTAGTAGATGCCGGAGAAGATGGCGAACAGCGAGCCTGCCACCAGCACGTAGTGGAAGTGCGCCACGACGTAGTAGGTGTCCTGCAGCTGGATGTCGACCGGCGTGATCGCCAGGATGAGACCGGTGAACCCGCCCATCGTGAACACGAACAGGAAGCCGACCGCGAACAGCATCGGGGTCTCGAAGGTCATCGAGCCCTTCCACATCGTCGCCACCCAGTTGAACACCTTCACGCCCGTCGGCACGGCGATGAGCATGGTGGCGTACATGAAGAACAACTGGCCCGCCGCCGGCATCCCGGTCGTGAACATGTGGTGCGCCCACACGATGAACGACAGGATCGCGATCGACGACGTGGCGTACACCATCGAGGAGTAGCCGAACAGCGGCTTGCGGGCGAAGGTGGGGATGACCTGCGACACGATCCCGAAGGCCGGCAGGATCATGATGTAGACCTCGGGGTGGCCGAAAAACCAGAACACGTGCTGGTACAGCACCGGGTCGCCGCCGCCGGCGGCATTGAAGAAGTGGGTGTCGAAGTGACGGTCGGTGAGCAGCATCGTCACGGCGCCGGCCAGCACCGGCATCACGGCGATGAGCAGGTACGCGGTGATCAGCCAGGTCCAGACGAACATCGGCATCTTCATCAGCGTCATCCCCGGCGCGCGCATGTTCAGGATGGTGGTGATGATGTTGATCGAGCCCATGATCGACGACGCACCCATGATGTGGATGGCGAAGATCGCGAAGTCCATGCCCATGCCCTGCTGCACCGACAACGGCGCATACAGCGTCCAGCCAGCGCCGGTGGCGCCGCCGGGAACGAAGAACGACGTGACCAGCAGAATCGCGGCCGGCGGCAGGAGCCAGAAGCTCCAGTTGTTCATGCGCGCGAATGCCATATCGGGCGCGCCGATCATCATCGGGATCTGCCAGTTGGCGAAGCCGACGAACGCCGGCATGATCGCGCCGAACACCATGATCAGGCCGTGCATCGTGGTGAACTGGTTGAACAGTTCGGGCTTCCAGAGCTGCATGCCGGGCTGGAACAGCTCGGCGCGAATGCCGAAGGCGAGCAGGCCGCCGGTGATGAACATGCTGAAGCTGAACCACAGGTACAGCGTGCCGATGTCCTTGTGGTTGGTCGTCGTGACCCACCGCATCAATCCGTAGGGACGATGATCGTGGTGGTCGTGATCGTGCGCGTGATCGACGGGGTGGACGGCTGACATGCTGCTCTCCTGCTAGCGGAAATTCGGATACGGACGCGCGAGTTGCCGCAACGTCACTTGGCGAGGCCGACCAGATAGTCGACGGCTGCGTACACCTCGGCGTCGGACAGCGCCGGGTTGCCGCCCTTGGCGGGCATCAGGTTGATGCCCTTGACCGCGTGCTGGTGCAGCGTGTCGACGCCCTGCTTGATGCGCGGGCCCCACAGCGCCTTGTCGCCGGCCTTCGGAGCGCCCGCGACACCGACCAGGTGGCAGGCCTGGCACAACCCTTCGTATACCTTCTTGCCGTCGACCGGGCCGGCAGCGGCAACTGCCGTCGGCGCCGCCGCTGCCGCCGCCGCGGGCGCCTGCCTGGCCTTCTGCTTCGCGGCCCATTCGCGGTACTTGTCGGCCTCGAGCGCGACCACCACGATCGGCATGAAGCCGTGTTCCTTGCCACACAGTTCGGCGCACTGGCCGCGATAGGTTCCGGGTGTGTCGACCTTGAACCAGGTGTCGCGGATGAAGCCCGGAATCGCGTCCTGCTTGACCCCGAAGGCGGGCACCCAGAACGCGTGGATAACGTCGTTGGCCGTGATGAGGACGCGGACCTTCTTGTGGACCGGCACGACCAGCGGTTCATCGACCTCCATGAGGTAGTTCTCGCTCTTGACCGCGTTGTCGTAGATCTGGTCCATCGGCGTCGCCAGGTTGGAGTAGAAACTGATCCCGTCGCTGACACCGGCCAGGTCGCCCTCGCCCTTGATGTAGTCGTACTCCCACTTCCACTGATGCCCGGTCGCCTTGATGGTGAGGTCGGGGTTGCTGGTGTCCTTCATCGCGATGATGGTCTTGGTGGCGGGAATCGCCATCCCCATCAGGATCAGGAACGGCACGATGGTCCAGATCACTTCCACCGTGGTGTTTTCGTGGAAGTTGGCGGCCTTGTGCCCGACCGACTTGCGGTGCTTGAAGATCGAATAGAACATCGTGCCGAACACCAGCACGAAAATCACGATGCAGATGGAGAGAATGAACGTGTGCAGACCGTAGATCTGCTCGGCGATCGGCGTCTGCGGCTGGATCAGGTTGTACTGGGCCGCGAATCCCGTGAGCGGGATCCCGGAAGCGAGCATCAGTGCCCC
>JAYTTO010000177.1:0-7255 GCA_043744975.1 Betaproteobacteria bacterium
CATGACCTGACGCTCCGCGCCGGGCGCAGCGTGCTGCTTAACGGCAACATCACCACCGCCAATGGCGATCTCACGGTCATCGCCAACGAGCAGATCCATACCGGCAGCGCACCGACGGGCGTGGTCGCGGCGAACCGGGATTCCGGCCGTGCGGACATCACGATGGCGCCGGGCACCGCGATCAACGCCGGTTCCGGCAACGTGCGTCTCGAGATTCACGACGGCCGCGTCGACGCCAATGGCACAAGCTTCAACACGGGTGGCGACATCCGGGCCGCCGATATCCGCGGCGCCAACATCGCCCTGCTCAACCGCAGCTTGCCGGGGGCCAACATCGGGTCGATCTTCCTGGATCCTTCGACGGCCATCACGACGACCGCAGCCAACGGGCTGATATCGATCAGCACCCCATCGGTCATTTCGGTCGATGGGCCGGTGCGGGCGCCGAACGGCCGCATCGAGTTGCGCGCAAGCCTGCTTCAACTCGGCTCATCGTTCGTCGATGGCGGCACGGCGTTCGACGCGAAGGACATCGTGATCGCGCCGGATTCCCAGGTGGCGAACAGGTTGCAGGTGGGCGGGATTGCACCCGACGCGGCAGAGGTGTTGTTCGTGAGCCAAGCCTTCGTCGACAGCCTGAAGGCCACGGGGACGCTGACGCTGGGCGATGTTCACACCTTCGGCGTCCAGCTCGCCTCCAATGGCTTGCTCAACGGACTGAAGTTCGGTCCCGGCTCGGGCGGCGGCGACGACATTACCGGTCGGGTGCGGGTGACCGGCAACGTCGCCGAGAGTTTCGTCACCATCGGGGGGCAGGTGGTCTCGCGCACAGCCGGTCTCACGTTCGATCGACCAGTGATCCTCAACGGCGATCTCGATGGCGGATCCGGCGGCCTGGTCTTCACCGATGCCGTCACCGCTATCGGCACGCATTCGATCGTATCGACAGCCGCAACTCCCGCCGTCGCGTTCCAGCGCAACCTCTTCGTGAGCACCGACGCCAGCCTCTCGTTGTTCGGTCCGATGAATCTCGAATCTTTGCAGGTCACAGGCGGCTCGGTGCAATTCAACGGCGTCACCACGGTCAAGGGCGTGAACCTCTCCGCCGGTGGGATCGACGTACCGGGGACTTTGCGGGTTACCGACTTCACGCAGACCGGCGGCGGACTGTCCGGCAACGGCAATTTTGTCGTCACCCACAGCTTCAACGTCGCGCGCGGGACCTTCGACGGCAACTGGAAGGCCATATCCATCACTCACCGGACCGGCGATCTCGTACTGCGTCAACAGGCAGGGCACTCTGGCATGAACGCCGAGACATCGTTAGTACTCAATGCCACCGCGGGCCGGCTCAAAGTCAATTCGGAGATCTTCAGTGCCGACTCGATTTCCCTCAACGCCAGGGATGGCATCGCCATCACGCGCAATGTTGTTGCCGAGCGCAATCTTTCGATCAGCACGCCGGGCGGACTAACCGTCGATTCGGCGCGCGTCACCTCCAGCTTCGGTGCCATTGCCATCAACGCCGGGTCGCTCAGTATCCTGGCCGGAGAGGGGCCATCGGAGATCGCCGCCACTACCGGAAGACTCATGGCGAACGTCGTCGGGGACGTGACTTTGCGGGCCGGGAACGGAAGCACCAACTTCGCCCGCATCGGCAGCTTCAATGCCGAGTGCACCATGAACATCGGCGGCGACCTGCGGCTTGCCGGCGGCAACAGCAACGGTGCATTCGCGAGTGTGTTCGGGACGCCCGATGTCGGCACCGCCGCGAGCCCGTTGCGCGTCGGTGGCGGCATTTTCTTTACGACGGGTTCCGACGGCGAGGGCGGTGGCGGGGTCGCACGGATCGAAGCCGCGCGGCCCGACACGATCCATCTCGCGTTTCCGACGCGCAGCAGCGGCGGCTATCTGGTCAATGGCAAGGCCGTCGTCGCCGATGGCAACAGCGGTTTCTTCGCGGGGGGAAAGGTGGCGATCCTCGACCAGAATCTGCTCATCACCTATGGCGAGGGCGTAATACCCGATCCATCGTCGTCGATCGTCACCGCCGGTGAGCGCGGCGTCCCGCCCACGCTCCGTGATCGGCGCAAGGAGCAGGACGACCCCACCCTGCCGAGCTGCCGCTAATGCGCGCGCTCGCCAAGGTCGTCGCCGCACTTGCGCTGCTGCTCGCTACGGCGCCGGGCTTTGCGCAGCAGGCAGGCAAAGCCGTCAGTGTCACGGGCGTTGTATCGATCGAGCGGCCTGACGGTGTCGTGCGGCTGGCGGCGCCCGGAGCGGCGCTCGCGGCGGGCGAAACCGTTCGTACCGAAGCCACCAGCCAGGCGCGTCTCGATCTGGCGGATGGAACGCAGATCGCCATCCGTCCGTCGAGTGTGTTCAAGCTCGAGCGTTACCGGTATGTGGCGGATCGGCCGGAGGAAGACAACGTGGCCTTGCGATTGCTCAAGGGCGGGTTGCGCACGCTGACCGGACTGATCGGCAAGCGCAAGCCGACGGCATTCGAATTCAGTACGACCACGGCAACGATCGGTGTGCGCGGAACCGACTTCGTCGCGCGCCTGTGCACCGACGACTGCGCGGTTGAGAACAAGCGGGCGGCCGGCGTGCCGGTGCCACCGGCGCCCAACTATGCGGCCAAGGTGTTTTCGCTTAACGGGACCTTGCGCGCCTTGCGGACGGGCGGCGCCGTACCGTTGAAGGCCGGCGATACGGTCTACAGCAGCGATACGCTCGAAACCGGGCCAGCGGGATTCAGCGTGATCGTGTTCCGTGATGGAACCCGGGTCCTGCTCAAGCCCGATACCGCCTTTGCGATCGAGAACTTTCGCTATGAGCCCGCGCAACCGGCGGAAGGCAACATCGCGGTGCGCCTGGTGCGCGGCGGCCTGCGCGCCCTCACCGGTCTCATCGGGCAGCGCAATCCGTCGCGCATGCAGGTCGGCACGAGCATCGCGACGATCGGCATCCGCGGCACCGGGTTCGATCTGAATTGCGTCGGTGCCTGCGCAGCCGGCCAAGGGTTCACGCCGAACCGTCCCGGTGAACTCGACGGCCTGACGATATTCACCTGGAACGGCCGTACCTTCCTGGTCAATGAGCAGGGCACGATCGAGATCGGTACCGGCGAGGCCGGTTTCGTCGGTCTCGGCCAGGGGCCGCGCAAGCTCGATGCCGTCCCGCCGTTCCTGTTGAATGATCCGTTGCCGCGACCGGACCAATTGGACATCAACAACACCGACCTGTTCGGGATCCAGAACCAGGACTATGCCGACGCTGGCATGTATGTGTACGTCCGCGATGGTGCCGTGGTGTTGACCGGCCCCGGCGGGCAATACCAGTTGGCTGCCGGCGAAGTGGGCCATCTCGACGGCGATGGCAAGGTGTTCACGCGCCTGGGATCGGTGCCGTTCTTTCTGGATCGCGACACCTGGTTGCGGTATCTCGATTACGACAACCTCTCCTGCGGGATGCGCTAGCGCCGGCGCGGATGGTCAGACAGGCCGAGAAGCCTGTCCGTGGGAATGCCGTCCTGAACGTGCGCTTCACCACCTCCTCGATCACCCAGGGTACTGCCGAGTTGCTCGCGTACGGCCGCGCCGTCCAGCTCGGGTAGTCGTCATGTTCGATCTCGGCGTATTCGTAGCGCTGGTGGTGGTCGGCTCTGTGGCGGGGTGCATTGCGGAGGCGCGTCACTACGCGTCGATCCGAAAATGGGAGGCGGAGCTGGCACACGAGCCCCCGGCGAAACCGCGCCGGAAGCCGCCGTCGTGCAGCGCTATCCCGACCCGCTGACGCCCGTGTCGCCGCTGCGAGCGAACTCCCGCCGGGCATGGCCGTGACCGCGCATTACGTCACCGACGATACGATCAATGCCTTCGCGACGCTCGGCGGCCACCTCATGGTCTACCAGGGCCTCATGCGCCGCATGCCAGGCGAGAATGCGCTTGCGAACGTCATCGGCCACGAGATCGGCCATGTCAAGTTGCGGCATCCGGTGTCGTCGATGGGCCGTGGGTTGGTGATCCTATTTTCCTCAGTTGTCCCGGAGGAAAATAGGATCACCCCAGATCGATATCGCTCAACGCGTAACTGATGGTTGGTTTCGCCCAGCGATTGCTCCAGCGTGAGGCATTTCATCGTCGACCTCTCGTCGACTTCACAAGCCAAGCACGCCGTTCAACGCCGCCTTCACCCACTCGAATCCGATCCGTTCCTGCTCCAGCCGCAGGCCCTTGCGGATCCGGTTATCTCTGAGATCGTCGAACAACGCCCGTTCGTCCCCGGTAAGTCCGGGCAGGTCGTGCAGAACCTGGTCGGCTTCCATTCCCCATAGGGCTTCGTGGGCCATCAGCGTGGCGCGGTCCATCAGGAACGACGCGACGTGCCCGAACCGGCTGCGGAGCTGGGCAAGGATGGCAAAGCCGTGGGTGTCGATGTCGCCCCAATAGTGAATCGTGCAGCCGGTGAGCCAACGACACCGCGCCAGCGCATCCCAGCCGTAGCCGGCACCGAAGACCACGATGGCATCCGCCACCAGCGGGAACGCCAGGAAGTTGATCTCGTTTTCCGTGATGAAAACCCGCTGCAGCGACAGGTCGAGGCTGGCAAAGCTGTCGGCATCCAGCGTCACGTCGGGAAGTGACGGGCCAGGCAACAACCTGATCCGCTCATCGAGGACGCGGAAGCGGATTCGCGTGGGCTTGTCCCGAAAGCCGTAACGGGCGGCAAACTGGCTGGCGCCGATTCGCTCCGCGACGATGGCGTCCCGGGGCAGCGCCAGGTCGAGCAGTTCGAGCAGGACCGCACGATGCGATTCGACGAACTTGCTGTGGACGCCAGGGATGTCCATCTGCCTCAGATAGACGCCGGGGTGAGGGTGGACGGCAATCCACTTCACGACCGCGAGCAAGCGCGGCCACTGCTCAGCCAACTCGATGGCTTGTAGCGGCCGTCTTCCCAACCATCCGAGTACGACCGACCGCTCGGCGCGGGTGAGGGCCAGCAACTGCGCGAATCGTGCGGCTTCGCTGCGCTTGCCGATCAGCGTCAGGGCATCGTCGAGCGTGTCGACCCAGACCGACTGCGGCAGGCGTTGCAACCCCTGGACGCGATGATTGACCTCACGCCACTCGATACGAAGGCGCGCGACCGCGACCAGATCCGCCATCCAGGACCGTACCGCTTCGAATTGGTCGGTCAGCCCGGTCGAGCCTGGCCCCTTTAGCGTGAGGCGCAGCGGGAACACGGTCTCGCCGGTGACCAGCGGCCGCAACAGCTCCCCGCGCTCCCACAGGCGACGCAGTTGCGCCTTCAGATCGCCCGCCGTGGTCCAATTCACGCCGACAACTCGGCCTTGCGGGCGCGGTATTCCTCGATCGTCAGGTTGCGCAACCGGGACGCCCGTCCACCCTCGTTGTGAACAAACCCCACACTCGAAACGAAAGGCTCGATGATGTGGATCTTCTGCAACGGCGTGACGATCAGCAGTTGCAGGTTGAGCTGCCGAAACAACCTCAGGCCGTACTGCGCGGACTCGTCCGAGCCCCGGCCGAACGCCTCGTCGATAACCACGAACCGAAACGACCGCGAGCGCACCGCTCCCCATTCCAGCCCGAACTGATACGCCAGGCTTGCGGCGAGAATGGTGTAGGCCAGCTTCTCCTTCTGGCCGCCGGACTTGCCGCCGGAATCGGCGTAGTGCTCGTGCTCGCTATGGTCTTCGCGCCAGCGTTCGCTGGCAGCGAACAGGAACCAGTTGCGCACGTCCGTCACCTTGGCGGTCCAGCGCCGGTCCTGCTCCGAGAGCCCGTCGCGGCCGCGGAATCGGTCGATGATGTCTTTCACCTGAATGAACTTGGCTTCCGAGTACGCCGGATCGTCGGAGCCGGTCAACGCACCCTCGGTGCAGGCCCGCAGCTTGGCTTGAAAGTCGCGGATATCCGCATCCGGGCTGGTCTGCAGTTCCAGCACGATGTAACGGCCAGCGTTGTAGTCGATCTGCGTGAGCGACTCGTTGATGCGCGCGATGCGCTCCTTGATGGTCTCGCGTTCGCGCGCGAGCTGGGCGTTGAAGTTGGCGATCTCGTTGATGGTGTTGACGTTCAGCAGCTCCTTGAAGCGGGCCACGAAGCGGGGCAGATCGTCGCGGTTCAACTGGTCGAGCAGATTCTGGTACTCGAAGGCGGCGTCGATGCTGGCATCGACCTCCGCGGTCAGCAGCGGGAACTGTTCCTTGAAGCCCATCATCGCCTGAATGATCCGGTCGCGCAGACGCTTGAGCTTGTGGTCCTCGGCGTCGATCGATGCCTGCAACCAGCCGCGCAGATCCTGCTCACGGTTGTCACAGGACTCGACGGTCAGTTGATGCTCGCCCAGAGCCTCGGCACGCATTGCCTCGAGGCGTTCCGCCAACGCGGCATCGGCGGGCAAGGCGCTCGCCAGCTCCTGCGTCTGCCCACGCAGCAACGCCGTGTCGCTTCTGCGCTGTTCGATCTTCGAGCGTTTGTCCCGGGCGGCGACGAGTTCTTGCTCGATCGCGGCGAGCTGCGCGCCGGCGTCCTGCAGTTGTTGGTTGAGCTGCTTCAGCAAGTCCGACGCCGACTCCAGGCGCTGTCGCTCGTCGGTCAAGGTGGCGATCTCGGTCGCGGTCGACATCCAGTCGAGCTCTTCGAAGGCGGTGAACTCGCCCAGGCTCACCAGGGCATTGAGCCGCGCCTCCAACGATCTACGCGCCGACTGGACCTTCGCGATCAAGGTCGCAATCTCGTGCAAACGTGATTCGAGTTGACGGCTCTTCGCTTCGAGCGTGGCGATCTTGGCCGCGTTGGTCCAACCCAAGACGTAGCGGCTTCGATCGTCGATGCGGTGCCGGTCGTCTTTTTCGTGGCGCCCGGTCGGATCCTTGATCTGGCCGGCCAGGGTAATGGCCCGCGTCTCGCGCCGGAACTGCTCCTGCGTCGCGCAACAGGCGACGTCGAACCGATGCGCCAACTCGCGTTCCAGCCAGTCGTAGAACGGTGAGTCCGGCTTGATCGAGAGCTTCCTGACCAGCGAGTCGCGATGCAGATCGGACACGTCCGCACGCCGGTGCGGACGAACGTGAAAATACACCAGCCGACCGCGGAGCTGGCTGCGGTCGACCCATTCGGCCACGACCTTGTAGTGCGCCTCCGGCACCAGGACGGACAGGCCGAACCCGCGCAGCAGGCGCTCCGCGGCGCCCTCCCAATCGCTTTCGTCGTCGCGCACC
>JAYTTO010000178.1:0-1571 GCA_043744975.1 Betaproteobacteria bacterium
GGGAACGGTGCGTGGTACACGTCGGCCGGCAGCGGGCCGAAGTCGAGCTTGTACGGCGCGACCTTGCCGGTGAGCGCCATCGCCATCATGGTGCGGCCATGGAAGGCGCCGCTGAACGCGATGACACCGGAGCGCCCGGTGGCGGCGCGTGCGATCTTGATGGCGTTCTCGATCGCCTCGGCCCCGGTGGAAAACAGCGCCGTCTTCTTGGCGTGGTCTCCCGGCGTGACGCGATTGATCCGCTCCGCGAGTGCGACATACGACTCGTAGGGCATGATCTGGAACATGGTGTGGGTAAGCTTGCGTAGTTGCACCTCGATGGCGGCCAGCACCTTCGGGTGGCGATGGCCCACGTTCAGCACGGCGATACCGCCGCTGAAATCGATGTAGCGTCGACCCTCGACGTCCCAGAGTTCGGCGTTCAGGGCCCGGTCCGCAAACAGCTGCGTCATGACGCCGATGCCGCGCGGGACGCTGGCTTCCTTGCGCCGCTGGAGTTCGGCGTTGGTGGCGGCGGCGGGTTGCAGGGGCGGGTCGAGGTTGCCCATGGCGATCCTTTCGATGACGGCGGGGTCGAGCGGCGCGATGGGGGCGGGTGAGTGCCATCGGCCAACCGGTCATGCAGCGCCACCGGATCGGTGCGCTGCTACCGGTTGCGAGTCTACTGCCGGGGTGCGTTGCAACAAAAGGAGATGATCGATGGCTTCGAATGGCACCCGTTCCGGACTGGAGCAGTTTCTCGCGCCGTATCGCGTCACCAGCGGCAAAGGCTTCAAGCTGAAGAATCACGATCCGGGCGACACCCACGGCCTCGACTCGGAGCACAAAGAAGAAGCCGCGAGGATGCTGGCGCGCGGGGTCGAATGGCTGGCGGAAGAACAGACCAAACTGTATGCGCAGGATACGTGGTCGCTCTTGCTGGTGTTCCAGGCGATGGATGCGGCCGGCAAGGACGGCACCATCAGCCACGTGATGTCGGGCGTCAATCCGCAGGGGTGCCAGGTGTTCTCGTTCAAGCACCCGTCGGCCGAGGACCTCGACCACGACTTCCTGTGGCGCTACCTGAAAAATCTGCCGGAACGCGGCCGCATCGGCATCTTCAACCGGTCATGGTACGAAGAGGTGCTGATCGTGCGCGTGCATCGGGCCATCCTCGAGGCACAACGTCTGCCGCCGGCATTGATGTGCAAGGACATCTGGGACCAGCGCCTGGAGGATATCGCCGGGATGGAGCGCTACCTGTCGCGCAACGGCGTGAAGATCGTGAAGTTCTTCCTGAACGTGTCGCGTGCGGAACAGAAGCGGCGTTTCCTTGAGCGGCTCGACGATCCGGACAAGAACTGGAAGTTCGCCGCCGCCGACGTGACCGAGCGCCGCTACTGGGACGACTACATGAGCGCCTACCAACAGGCGATCCGCGCCACCGCCACTGGGGCAGCGCCGTGGTACGTGGTGCCGGCCAACAACAAGTGGTTCACCCGGCTGGTGGTCTCGACCGCGATCGTGCACGCGATGGACAAACTCGAGCTCGCCTATCCGGCTACCGATGCCGCGCGGAAACGCGAGATCGC
>JAYTTO010000179.1:0-2144 GCA_043744975.1 Betaproteobacteria bacterium
CCGGCACGCAGCCGGTTCATGTTCTTGCCGACGAAGGCGTCGGCGTTGTCGCGATACAGCATCACTAGCATCTGCTCGAGCGACACGTCCGCAGGCTTATGCGCCCGACCAATCTTTTCGAGCGTATCGCCACGCTTCACCTTGACCTCGGCACCGGTCGCGGATTTGGCCGGCGGTGTCGACGCGGAGGCGGCAGCAGGGGCACGTTCGGCAGGTGCTGCCTCGATCGCACCGGCTGCGGGCTTCGCGGGTGCGGGTTCGGCCTTGGGTTCGGGCGCGGGCGGCGCCGCTCTCACTTCCGGGGCAGGTTTCGCGGCCTCGACATCGGTGATGGTGGGTGGATCGACCAGCGCCGTATAGGCGCGCACCAGGCGGCCCGAGGTCCAGGAAAGCTCGACCAGGAAGTCGATGAACGGTTCGTTCAGTGGTTGATAGGACGAGACCTTGACGTACGGATCGCCGTTGGGACGCTTCTCGACCGACAGTTTCAGGCCGGACACATAGGCGGTGAACGGCAGATCCGCCTGCTTGAACGCGTCGGGCGACGCCAGCTTCACGGCCAGCGACGACGCCTCTTCCTTCTTGACCAAAACCAGATCGATTTCGGCACGGAAAGACTGGCCGAGCGACGACACGACGTTCAGCTTGCCCAGCCCTGCTGCGTAGGTCGCCGAGGACCACGCGCCGAGAGCCATCGCAAAGGCGATCGCGCGAACCAGAGATTTGCCCACCGGACCACCCTTGGATTTCGAGATGTATAACAAAATTAACATCATGGGGTTAGAGATGCAAGCTAATCTCGCCTCTCATGAAACCCTCGATTCAGGGTTCTTTTTTCGACGGATTTTCCAGTTTGGCAGTCGATTCCAGCCGATCCGGACACAGCCCGCACCCAAAACCCGCACCAACCTCCTTTATCGTGCGGCAATGGCCGCCACTGTCTTGTGCCGGAGCCCTCTCGAGTCGGTGTGAGGGCCCGCCAACGTGAATCGACGCGAGCCCGGTCTTCAGCGTTCGACCAGAATCCGCAACATCCGCCGCAGCGGTTCCGCGGCGCCCCAGAGCAACTGGTCGCCAACCGTGAACGCGGACAGATAGGTGTTGCCCATCGGCAACTTTCGCAGCCGGCCGACCGGCACCTCCAGCTTGCCCGACGCCGCCGCCGGGGTCAGTGCGGCGAGGCTCGCTTCACGGGTATTCGGGATCACCCGGACCCACTCATGGGCCGCCGCCAGCAGGCTCTCGATGTCGGCCAACGGTACGTCGCGCGTGAGCTTGATCGTCAAACCCTGGCTGTGGCTGCGCATGGCACCGATGCGAACGCAGATCCCGTCGACCGGGATCGCGCCGGCGCCGGCACGGCCGATGATCTTGTTGGTCTCGGCCATTCCCTTCCACTCTTCACGGCTCTGACCGTTGCCGAGGTCCTTGTCGATCCAGGGCAACAGGCTGCCGGCCAGCGGGTAGCCGAACTGTTCGGTCGGAAAGTCGAAGCTGTTGATCGCCTGGGCGATCACACTGTCGACCTCAAGGATGGTCGCGCCTGGCCGGTCGAGGATGTCGGCCGCGGCGGCGTGTGCCGCGCCCATCTGTTGGACCAGTTCGCGCATGTTCTGCGCCCCGGCGCCGGACGCCGCCTGGTATGTCATCGCAGAGACCCATTCGACCAGGCCGGCCTTGAAGAGGCCGGCGAGGGCCATGAGCATCAGGCTGACGGTGCAGTTGCCGCCGATGAAGTTGCGGCCGCCCGCGGCGAGCGCCGCATCGATCACGTCGCGGTTGACCGGATCGAGAATGATCACGGCGTCGTCGTGCATGCGCAACGCGGACGCGGCATCGATCCAGTACCCGTTCCAGCCGGCCGCCCGCAGGCGCGGAAACACGTCGTTCGTGTACTCGCTGCCCTGACAGGACACGATGGCATCCATCGTCGACAGCGCCGCGATGTCGCCCGCATCCACGAGTGGGCTGGTGTCGCGACCGACCTTCGGGCCTTCACCGCCGACATTCGACGTCGTGAAGAACACCGGATCGATCTGGCCGAAGTCCCGCTCCCACACCATGCGCTGCATCAGCACCGACCCGACCATGCCGCGCCATCCAACGAATCCCACCCGCATGTCTGCCATCATTGTTTCTCCCGA
>JAYTTO010000180.1:0-6519 GCA_043744975.1 Betaproteobacteria bacterium
CTCGACAGCGTCACCGGCCTCGGCCTCGAGAATCTGTCGGCGATGGTGGGGCGGCAGTTGCCGCTGTTCTCGGTGATCGTGCCGTTCTGGCTCATCGTCACGTTCTGCGGATGGCGCAATGCGCTGCAGGTCTGGCCCGCGATCGTGGTTGCCGGACTGACCTTCGCAATTCCGCAGTTCCTGATCTCGAACTACCACGGCCCGTGGCTGGTGGATATGGTCTCGGCCATGATCGCCATGGCATCGCTCGCGCTGTTCCTCAGGGTGTGGAAGCCCAAGATGGTGATGACCGCAGCCGACGGTAGTGCCGGCAGCATGATGCCGTACGCGGACGCCCAGAAACTGGTGTCTGAACACGGGCACAGCCGGGAGATGGTCATCAAGGCCTGGATGCCCTGGATCATCCTGACCATCGTGCTGGCGTTGTGGGGCATCAAGTGGATCAAGGACCACGTGCTCAACATCCCCGGGGTGACTTTCTGGGCGATCCCGATAGACGGCCTCGACAAGATGATTCAGCGGGTCGCCCCGGCGGTCGCGAAACCGACCATCGAAGGTGCCGTATTCAAGCTCGGAATCGTCTCGGCCACAGGTACGGGCATCCTGCTGGCCGCGATCATCGCCGGCAAGATCATGGGCTTCCGGTTCTCGCAGATGGTCAAGGAATGGCTGCAGACCGTGGTGGTGATGCGGCACTCGATCCTCACCATCATCGCCATGCTGGCCCTCGGCTACACGACCCGCTACTCGGGCATGGACGCGACGATGGGTCTGGCGCTCGCCAATACCGGCTGGCTGTACCCGCTGTTCGGAACCCTGATCGGCTGGATCGGTGTCGCGCTGACCGGGACGGATGCCGGGTCGAACGCCTTGTTCGGAAGTCAGCAGGTGATCACCGCCAACAAGCTGGGACTCGATCCGATGCTCATGGCGGCGGCGAACAGTTCAGGGGGCGTGATGGGCAAGATGATCGATGCCCAGAGTATTGTGGTGGCTTCGGTCGCGACCAACTATGTCGGCAAAGAGGGTACGATCCTGCGGTACGTGTTCTGGCACTCGATCACCCTGGCGGTGCTGGTCGGGTTGCTGGTGATGCTGCAAGCCTACGTTCCGCCGTTCACCAGCATGGTGGTGAAGGTGACTGCCGGCGGTGGCTGACGCGGCGCCGGGCGTTCAGCCCGGCCACGGCGTCGACGGCCGGCTGGTCAGTGGTAGACGGCCGGCTGGTTCATCAGGGCGTCGAAGTTGCCCAGATAGTCGTCGACCGATTCGACCGACGCCTGTTCTGCCACCAATTCGGCAAACTGCTGTCGGAACCGGTTCGCGGTGTCGCCCTGGAGATAGGTCCCCATGGCAGAGGGCTTCTTGATCACTTCGAAGCCGAGCCCGGGAAATTCGACGACATGGTAGTGATGACTGCTGTAGACAACGTTCATGGCGCTTGCCTCCTCGAAGTCTGGTGTTGGCGTCGCAACTTCCATGCCTTGAATATGGCGGACTACCGCCCGCTTTCAAGGGCCTGCCCATGAGCCAGGGAGCGGTTGCCATTGCCGAGCGCCTGACCGCGCTCGGTCTGCATCTGCCGCCGCCGGTCGCGCCGCGGTTCGCCTACAGCGCCGTCGTGGTGCATGGCGGCGCCGCGTATGTCAGCGGTCAGCTGCCGTGGCGCGACGGCGTCCTCGTGGCGCCCGGGCGCGTCGGGGATGACGTGTCCGTGGCTTCAGCCTCGGAGGCAGCACGCTGCTGCGTGTTGAACGGCCTTGCCGTGTTGGACCAGGCACTCGGATCGCTCGCCCGCATCGACCGGTTTCTCAAGGTGACCGGGTTTGTGGCTTCGGCGCCGTCGTTCCACGAGCAGCCGCAGGTGATCGATGCGGCGTCGCTGCTGCTGATCGAACTGTTCGGCGACGCCGGGCGCCATGCGCGAAGCGCCGTGGGCGTTGCGGCGCTGCCGCGCGACGCGTCGGTCGAGATCGAGTTCATAGTCGCGGTCAGGCAATGATGCACGCCGATCAGCGCATGAGCGCCGGCACGGCGGCCGAAGTCGACGGGCTTCAGGCGATTCCCGAAGCCGAACATCTGTTGCACGCCGAACAGGTGAGGCTGCTCTATGCGCACCTGAAGACCGGCGTTTCGGCCAGTTCGCTGGCGGCCCTGGTCGTGATGGCGGTGCTGCATCAGGACGTCGGGATCACCTCGCTGCTGGTCTGGTTCGCGGCAATGATGTTGATCGCGGTGTGGGGGTTCGGCAGTTCGCGACGGTTTCACGCGTCCGAGCCCGCCGTCGACGCCATGCCCGCCTGGGGACTACGCTATGTGGTCGGGGCGGCCTGCGCCGGCCTCTGCTGGGGGCTGCTGGGTGCCGCTCTGCCGCAGTTCGCCGCCCACGACGCCCATCAGGCCTTCGTGATCTTCGTCATCGCCGGGCTGGTGGCGGGCGCCCTGGCCGTCATGTCGTCCTATGCGCGGGCATACACGGCCTTCCTGTTGCCGGCGCTCACGCCGCTGATCCTGCGCATGCTGCTGGCCGGCGACGCGACCTACTTTGCGATGGGCTCGATCGCGCTGCTGTTCGCGGGCACGATGCTGCTGGTTTCGGGACGGCTCGCGGCCAGCGTCGAGGAGTCGCTGCGGATGCGGTTCCGCAACCTGCATCTGTTGCGTGCGCTCGCGGACGCCAACGTGCGCCTGAACGATGGCAATGCCGCGCTGGCGGCGGAGGTGTTCGAGCGCCGCGGGGCACAGGACATCCTGCGCCGCTCGGAGCAGCGGCTGCGCCTGCATCTCGAGCAGACACCGCTCGCGTTCATCGAATGGGATCTGGGCTTTCGCGCGATCGAGTGGAACCCGGCCGCCGAGCGCATGTTCGGGTACGCCCGCAGTGAAGCGGTCGGCCGGCACGCGCTGCGCCTCATCGCCGGCGACAACGTCTGCAGTCGGGTGTCGGCGCTCTGGAAGCAGTTGATCGAGGAGCGCAGGGGTGCCTCGACGGTGATCGAGAACCGGACCCGCGCCGGCGCGGTCATCTCCTGCCAGTGGTACTACACACCACTGGTCGACGCCGAGGGCCGAGTGGTGTCGGTGATCACGCTGGCGCAGGACGTCACTTCGGGACGTCGCGCGGAAGAGCAGTTGCGCTACCTGGCGCACCACGACGAACTTACCGGACTGGCGAACCGGGCGTTGTTCCACGAGCGGCTGGTCCATGCGGTCGCCGAGGCCCGACGCGATGGCAGTTTCGTTGGCGTGATGTTGCTCGACGTGGACAACTTCAAGGCGATCAACGACACCATGGGGCACGAGGCCGGCGACGCCGTGTTGTGCGAGATCGCCGCGCGGATCCGGCGCTGCCTGCGCGAGACCGATACCCTGGCGCGTTTCGGCGGCGATGAGTTCGCCGTGCTCGTGCCCGGCATGGATAGCCCACCGAACGCGCTGACCTTGGCGCGGAAGATCCTGGACGCGTTCGAGCCCCCTTTTTCGGTCGCTGATCGCGAGGTCTACCTGTCGTCCAGCATCGGCATGTCGTTCTATCCCCTCGACGGCCACGAGATCGAGGGCCTGCTCAAGAACGCCGATGCCGCGATGCATCACGCGAAGTCGCAGGGACGGAACAACTTCCAGTTCTACTCGGCCGAGCTGACCTCGCGCGCGCAGACCCGCCTGGCCCTCGAGACCAGCCTGCGACGTGCCTTCGACCGGCGCGAGTTCCGGTTGCACTACCAGCCCAAGATCGATCTGACCTCTGGCCGGGTTGTCGGGGTCGAGGCGTTGCTGCGCTGGCAGTCGCCCGATCTCGGTCTGGTCGCGCCGGGCCGGTTCATCGCCGTCGCCGAAGATTGCGGACTCATCGTCCCGCTGGGCGACTGGGTGCTGCGCGAGGCTTGCCTCGAGGCCGGGCGCTGGGCCCGCGCCGGCATCACCGACATCGGCGTTGCGGTGAATCTCTCGTCGCGCCAGTTCCGCCATGGCGGCCTCGTCAACGACGTGACGCGGATCCTGGAGGAGAGCGGACTGGATCCGCGCCGGCTTGAATTCGAGATCACCGAAAGCGTGCTGATGGACCACGATACCGGGGTCAGCACGACGCTCGCCCGGTTCAAGGACCTCGGCGTATCGATCGCGATCGACGATTTCGGCACTGGCTACTCCAGCCTGTCCTACCTGAAGCGGTTCCCGATCGACACGCTGAAGATCGATCGCACGTTCGTCCGGGACGTGCCTGCCGACACGGACGACGCGGCGCTGGTGCGCGCGATCATCTCGATGGCGCGCAGCCTGCGCATGCGCACGGTAGCGGAGGGCGTCGAACTGCCCCAGCAGGCGGAATTCCTGCTGACCGAGGGCTGCGACGTCGCCCAGGGTTTTCTCTACAGCGAGGCGGTGCCGGGAGATCGCATAGCCGCGTTGCTCAGGCAGCTCGCGCCCGGCGCCACCGGCGGCTGATCTGACGCACTCGAATCCACAACGAAAGGAACCTGTATGCGTTACACCCGGCTGGGTGACAGCGGCCTCGACGTATCCGAAATCTGCCTCGGCACGATGACCTTCGGGGAGCAGAATTCCGAACGCGAGTCGCACCAGCAGCTCGATCTTGCCGTCGAGCGCGGGATCAATTTCATCGATGCCGCGGAGATGTACCCGGTGCCGCCCCGCGCCGAAACGCAGGGACTCACCGAAAGCTATGTCGGATCCTGGCTGGCCCGCCAGCCGCGCGACCGGATCATCCTGGCCACGAAGATCACCGGCCCGGGCCGGGGCTTCGGCTGGGTCCGGGGTGGGGCGCTGGCGATCGACGCCGCGGGGGTCCGCGCGGCGATCGAAGGCAGCCTGCGGCGCCTGCGCACCGAGTACGTCGACCTCTACCAGATCCATTGGCCCGACCGGTACGTGCCGCTGTTCGGCAAGCTTCACTACGATCAGGCGCAGGAGCGGCCGACGGTCCCGATTGCGGCGCAGCTCGCGGTGCTGGGGGATCTCGTGAAGGCCGGAAAGGTCCGGTACATCGGCCTGTCGAACGAGACGCCATGGGGAGTCATGGAGTTCCTCCGCGCGGCCCGCGAAGCGGGACTGCCACGCGTCGTCTCGATCCAGAACGCCTACAACCTGATCAACCGCACCTACGAACCCGGCATGGTCGAGGTCACGCGCCAGGAGAACGTGCCGTTGCTCCCGTACAGCCCGCTCGCGTTCGGACACCTGACCGGAAAATACCTTCCCGGGGCGGCTCCCGCGCCCGCCGATGCCCGCCTGGTCAAGTTCCCGCCGTTCGGGCAACGCTACGACAAGCCCAATGTCCAGTCCGCCGTCGCCCAATACGCTGCACTTGCCCGGGAGGTCGGACTCACCCCGGCCGCGCTGGCCCTGGCCTTCGTCCGCAGCCGGTGGTTCGTGGCCAGCACCATCATCGGCGCCACCACCCTGGAGCAGCTCGGGGAGGACATCGCCAGCGCCGGGATCGAGCTGTCGGAAAGCACGCTGGCGGCGATCGACGCAATCCATCTGCGCAACCCGAACCCTGCGGTCTGACACCTGACGCTGAGATCTCACCCCCCGCCTTCCTTCGGTCGGCACTCAAAAAATGGGGGGCCAGCGCGCTTGGGGCGGCCCGGCGCGCGCTGAGCCGGCCGGCTCCGGGGTGGCGGCCACCCGCACGAACCGTTCCCGAGGTTTGACACCTCGGCCCCGATTCACCATAATCCGTCGTTTACCCGGAGGGGTTCCCGAGCGGTCAAAGGGATCAGACTGTAAATCTGACGGCTCTGCCTTCGAAGGTTCGAATCCTTCCCCCTCCACCACCGGCCGTGCCGGTGCGGGAGAGCGGACCAGATCGGTCCTACACGGTCGTCTTATAAATGGAGTCGGGCGCGCGCAGCATCGCCTGCCCGATCCGGTTGATGGCCCGACAGGCGAAGGTTCTGCCCTCGTTGGGACAGGCGGGCGTACCAGGCAGCATCGGACAAGGGTGGTACGGAGACGAGAAGTGGTACGGAGACGACGGTAGCCGGCCTTCGGTCGATTGTGGCGCCGAAGGCGGTGCGGCTTTCCGGGGATGGATTAAAGGCTAAGGGCTAAGGGCTAAGCGACAAGGCGGGTGTAGCTCAATGGTAGAGCTGTAGCCTTCCAAGCTACTGACGAGGGTTCGATTCCCTTCACCCGCTCCAGGTAACGGGCGGAGGGCGGAAGACGAGTTTTCCGGGCGGGTTCTCCGGTCCCGTCGCGCGGGTTTAGGCAGCAGGCGGTTTTCGCCGATGTAGCTCAGTGGTAGAGCACTCCCTTGGTAAGGGAGAGGCCACGCGTTCAATCCGCGTCATCGGCACCAAAGATGCACCGCCGGAGGTTTCGGCGCACGGCGCCCTGGACGAATCCGGGGCAGATCGCATTACGAGACAGGTTACGAGACTTCAAGGGTAACGACAGATGGCGAAGGGAAAGTTCCAGCGGACGAAGCCGCACGTGAACGTAGGGACGATCGGTCACGTGGATCACGGGAAGACGACGTTGACGGCGGCGATCACC
>JAYTTO010000181.1:0-4503 GCA_043744975.1 Betaproteobacteria bacterium
CAGTGCGGACTCTGCGGTTGAGCCGCCGTCATCCAAGAGGTCTAAGGCCTGCTCTATTCCTTTCCTGATTAGCGACGAAGTTCAGCCACTACGCCTGCCGGTGCCTGCAACAACCACGGGACCGGTCCACAGCAACGCAACCCCGCAATGGACACTCAGATTTCCCTCATCCCCAGCCCTTCTCCCGGAGGGAGAAGGGAGCAGTAGACATCCCTCTCCCTCCGGGAGAGGGACCGAGGGTGAGGGGCGCTGAGCAATGTCGCTAGTCAGGCTTGCTTTTGTTGCGTTCGATAAGGGCGTAGGCGGAGTGGTTGTGGATCGACTCGAAGTTCTCGCTCTCGACCACGTACGAATCGATGCGCGGATCGCTGTTGAGCTGCATCGCCACGTCGCGCACGAGGTCTTCCACGAACTTTGGATTGTCGTAGGCGCGCTCGGTGACGTACTTCTCGTCCGGACGCTTCAGTAGCCCGTAGAGTTCGCACGACGCCTGTTCCTCGGCGATTCCCACGAGGTCCTCGATCCACACAAAATCGCTGGTGCGCGCCGTGATCGTGACGTGCGAGCGCTGGTTGTGCGCGCCGTAGTCCGAGATCTTCCTGGAGCACGGGCACAGGCTGGTGACCGGCACCACGACCTTGAGGGTCTGGATGTAGTCGGTGGCGGTGATCTCGCCGGCGATGGTGACTTCGTAGTCCATCAGGCTCTTCACGCCCGACACCGGCGCAGCCTTGTTGATGAAGTACGGGAAGGTCATCTCGATGTGGCCGGACTCGGCATCGAGCCGCTTGACCATGTGCCGCAGCATGTCCTCGAACGATTCGACCGAGATCTCGCCCTCGTGGCTGTTGAGGATCTCGACGAAGCGCGACATGTGCGTGCCTTTGAAATTGTGCGGCAGGTGCACGTACATGTTGAACGTGGCGATCGTGTGCTGCACGCCGACGTTGCGGTCGCGGACACGCACCGGATGACGGATGGACTTGATTCCCACCTTGTCGATGGCGAGCTGGCGCGTGTCGGCCAAGCTTTGCACATCGGCGATCGGCAGCTTTTCAGGCGAGTTCATGGAATGTCTCCTGGGTGCTTGCAACCGGTTGAACAGTATAGGCGCTCAGCGCGCGCCGGGCCGCCCCAAGCAAGCTGCCCACCATTTGGGGGGTGCCGACCGAAGGGAGGCTGGGGGGGTAGTCATCTCATTGGTGCAGCCGGGCCTGGATCGAGCGCAGGATGCCCGGCGCATCGAGCCCGCACAGCAGCAGCAGCAGCGCCGGGTCGCCGTGATCGACGAAGCGATCGGGCAGCCCGAGTTGCAGCACATGGTGTTGCCTTCCCTGCATTGCAAGCACCTCGGTGACGGCGCTGCCGGCGCCGCCGTCGATGGCGTTCTCCTCCACCGTCACCAGCAGGTCGTGGGTGTCGGCCAGTTCGGCGATCAGCGCCGCGTCGATCGGCTTCACGAAGCGCATGTCGGCCACGGTAGCATCGAGCGACTCGGCGGCGACCAGCGACGGCCCCACCATCGAGCCGAAGGCCAGGATCGCGACCCGTTTGCCAGTGCGCCGGACCACGCCGCAGCCGATGTCGAACGACTCCATGTTGCGATCGGGAACCACCCCCGGACCGGCGCCGCGCGGATAGCGCACTGCCACCGGCGTGCCGAGGGTGCAGGCGGTGTACAGCATCTGCCGGCATTCGTTCTCGTCGCTGGGCGTCATCACCGTCATGTTCGGCAGGCAGCGCAGGAACGACAGGTCGAACGAGCCGTGGTGCGTGGGCCCGTCGGCGCCGACCAGGCCGCCACGGTCCACGGCAAACACCACCGGCAGGTTCTGGATGCAGACGTCGTGGATGAGTTGGTCGTAGGCGCGCTGCAGGAACGTCGAATAGATCGCGACCACCGGCTTCAGGCCCTCGCAGGCAAGCCCGGCGGCGAACGTCACCGCGTGCTGCTCGGCGATGCCCACGTCGAAGTAGCGCTCCGGATACGCCTGCGAGAACCGCACCAGGCCAGAACCTTCGCGCATGGCCGGCGTGATGGCGACGATGCGCTGGTCGCGCGCGGCCATGTCGCACAGCCAGTCGCCGAAGATCTGGCTGTAGGCCGGCTTGCCGCCGCCCTTGGCGACGATGCCCACCTGCGGATCGAACTTCGACACGCCGTGATAGAGGATCGGATCGGCCTCGGCCACCGGCATGCCCTTGCCCTTGCGGGTGACGACGTGCAGCAGTTGCGGGCCGTCAAGCTTGCGGATGTTCGACAGCGTCGACACCAGCGCCTCGATGTCGTGGCCATCGATCGGGCCGATGTAGTTGAAGCCGAAGCCTTCGAACAGCGTGCCGCCGGTGACGATGCCCTTCATCGTTTCCTCGGCCCGGCGCGCCAGCGCGCGGATCGGCGGCACCACGCCGAGCACGCGGTCGCTGGCCCGCCGTGCGGCGGCGTAGAAACGCCCCGACAGCAGCCGCGCCAGGTAGTTGTTGAGCGCGCCGACGTTCTCGGAGATCGACATGTCGTTGTCGTTCAGGACCACCAGCAGGTTGGCGTCCATCGCGCCGGCGTTGTTGAGCGCCTCGAACGCCATGCCGGCGGTCATCGCACCGTCGCCGATGATCGCGACCGCACGCCGCGTCTCGCCGGCGAGACGCGCTGCCACCGCCATGCCGAGCGCGGCACTGATGGAGGTGCTCGCATGCGCGGTGCCGAAGGTGTCGTAAGGGCTCTCCTCACGTCGCGGAAAGCCGGCGATGCCGCCATGCTGGCGCAGGCCAGCCATGCCGCCGCGCCGTCCGGTCAGGATCTTGTGAGCATAGGTCTGATGCCCCACGTCCCACACCAGCCGGTCGTGCGGCGTGTGGAACACGTAGTGCAGCGCCACGGTCAGCTCGACCGTGCCGAGGTTCGACGCGAGGTGCCCGCCGGTGGTGGAGACCGACTCGACGATGAAGTCGCGCAGTTCCTTGATCAACTGCGGCAGACGCCGGCGATCGAGCTTGCGCAGGTCGGCCGGGTCGCCGATGGTTTCCAGCAATTCGTAGGTCATCAGAACTTCCGCTCGACGATGTAGCGGCCCAGTTGAGAGAGACGTCCGCCGACGGCACCGAGCGGCTCGAGCGCGGCGAGCGCGTCGGCCAGCAGGTCGGCGGCGAAACGGCGGGCGGGAACCGCACCGAGCACGCTCACGTATGTGGGTTTGTTAAGTTTGGCATCCTTGCCGGCGGTCTTGCCCAGGGTGGCCGAGGTTTCGGTGGCATCGAGCACATCGTCCACCACCTGGAAGGCCAGACCGATCTGGTGCGAGAACCGCTCCAGCGCCGCCGAGGTGGCGCTGCCGAAACCACGACCGCAACCCGCCCCCAGCAGGACGGCAGCGCGGATCAGCGCGCCGGTCTTGTGGCCATGCATGAACTCGAGCTGTTCGAGCGTGAGATTGCGGCCCAGGCTCTCAAGATCGACCGCCTGGCCACCGGCCATGCCGCGCGAACCGGAGGCGCGCGCCAGCAGGGCCACCATCCGGCGCTGCGCCTCGGGCAACGCCGTCGGCGGCATCTGCGCGATCGTCTCGAAGGCCAGGCTCTGCAGGCTGTCGCCGACCAGCAGGGCGGTCGCTTGGTCGAACTGCACATGGACCGTCGGCTTGCCGCGTCGCAGGACGTCGTCGTCCATGCAGGGCAGGTCGTCGTGCACCAGCGAATAGGCGTGGATCAGCTCGACCGCGGCGGCGGCGAAATCGACCTGGTCCATGTCGGCTTCGACGGTTTCGCCGGCGGCATAGGCGAGCAGCGGCCGCACCCGCTTGCCGCCGCCGAGCACCGCATAGCGCATGGCCTGGTGCAGGCGGACCGGAGCGATGTCGGCAACCGGCAGCACAGCCGCCAACACCGTCTCGATGCGCGCCTGCCGCGCCTGCATCCAGCCCTCGAGATCAGTCGGAATCATCGGCACCCGGGAGGTCCCGCAGGATGTGGCCTTCGAGCACCTTGACCTGCTGCTGCGCATCGTCGAGGGCGGCCTGGCAATATTTCAGCAGTTCCGTGCCGCGCCGGTAGGCCGCGAGCGATGCCTCCAGCGGCATCTGGCCGCCTTCCATCGAGCCGACGATCGAGTCGAGCTCGGCCAGGGCGGCTTCGAAGTTCTGCGGCGATTTGGGTTCTGCGGCCTTGGCCATGCTGGGGTCGGTGAGGATCGGGTCTGGCGCGGACCCGAATCTACCCGATGGGCTCTCGCAGGGTCAACGCAGGCTTGAAGCCCGGCGTTTCCGGAGTGCTTGACAAACCGTGGCGTGACCGGGAATTTTCGCTTGCCCCGGGGGTTCTTTGGGGGGACACTATTTCCAGGAAGGACCGCTTCGATGGGGCGGTCCTTTTGTTTGGTGTCCTGCCTTGCCTGCGGCCGACCGCCATGCCGGACGGCTGCGTACTGCACGCGAACGACCGATCTTCAACTCACGAAACCGGAGGACCCCCAGGGATCATGACCGATCTGGCCAACGTTGCCGCACT
>JAYTTO010000182.1:0-2187 GCA_043744975.1 Betaproteobacteria bacterium
GGCGACAACTTCGAGCCTGGTTCCACCGAGGCGCTGCCCACCGGCAGTTTCATGAAGCATCCGGCCGGCGCCACCCACTACGACGGCGCCAAGGACACCGAGGTGATCGTCCAGATCGTCGGCATCGGGCCTACCGGCACGATGTTCGTGAAGCCGGAGCTGGGTACCGTCGGCAAGTCGCTGCCGGACAAGTAGCGGGATGCGCGTCGGGGGGCAGGGCGATGGCAACTGAGTCGATACGCAACGGTGGCCGTAGCCACCCTCCCGATTCCGCCCTGAGCATCAGCCCCTTGGCGTCAGGCACCGAGGCGGCCAGCACCCCGCAGGACTTCCACTGGCTCGCGCGGAACGTCCCCTGCCGTGCCGCCTGTCCGGCGGGAACCGACATTCCGGGCTACCTCGAAGCGGTCTATCACGGCCGTTTCGACGACGCCTACCGCATCAACCTGCGCGACAACGTGTTTCCGGGCGTACTCGGGCGCGTGTGTTCGCGCCCGTGCGAAGACGCCTGCCGCCACGGCTGGGAGGGCAACGGCGAATCGGTCGCGATCTGCTTTTCCAAGCGGTCGGCGGCCGACCTGGCGACCGCGCCGCCGGCCGTGCTGCCGCCGCTGTTTCCGCCCACCGGCAAACGCATCGTCGTGATCGGCGCCGGCGTGGCCGGCCTTGCCGCCGCCCGCGACCTGGCGCTCTTCGGCCACGCCGTCACCGTCCTCGAAAAGCATGCGCGCCCCGGCGGCATGCTGAATCAGGGCATCCCGGCATTCCGTCTGCCGCGATCGGTGATCGATCGGGAGATCGGCCAGGTGATCGCACAGGGCGTCGAACTCCGCTGCGGCGTTGCGGTGGGTACCGATGTCCCGCTCGCGGAACTCGTCGCTGCCTACGACGCCGTGGTCATGGCGGCGGGCACCCTGTCGCCGACTGTCATCCCGGTTCCCGGCACCGGGCTCGGCGGCGTCGAGCACGGGCTCGATTTCCTCCTCCAGGTCAACGAGCACGAGCGGCGGCGGGTCGGCAAACGCACCGTCGTGATCGGCGGCGGCTACACGGCGATGGATTGCGCCCGCACCGCCTTGCGCCTCGGCAGTGACGTCACGGTGGCGTATCGGCGGGGACGGACGGACATGGTCGTGCTCCCGGGCGAACTGGAGGAATTTCTCGCCGAGGGCGGGGCCCTTGTCAACGCAGCCGCGCCCCTCTCGATCGGGGGCGCCCAGGGGGCGGCCGATGCCGCCTGGTTCGAGCGCACGCGTCCGCTGGCCGCCGACGCCGCTGGCAGACGCGGGTTCGAGGTGATTCCAGGCTCGCGATTCGCGATCGACGGCGATCAGGTGGTCCTGGCGACCGGGCAGCGCCCCGACACGAGCTGGATCGATGCGGTGCTCGCGCCGGCGCTGGTCGGCGCCGACGGCTGGCTGCGTTCGAACGCGGGCCAGCGCACGTCGATGGCGAAGGTGTTCGTCGCCGGCGACTTCGCGCTCGGGGCGACGACGCTGATCAGTGCGATCGGCCATGCCCGCGAATGCGCGCGCCAGGTGGACCGGTTCCTGGCCGGCCGCGAACGGCTGGCCGCCGGCATCGTCGTCGGCCCTGCCGGGTTTTCGAAGCGGGGCGGCGCCACCACGGGTCGCACGCCGGCGCAGAACGTCATCCCGATCCATCCGATGCCCGTTCTGGCAGCCAGCGCGCGCGGGCTCGCCGATGAAGTCGAGACGGGCTTCGCCTCGCCGGTGGCGGAAGAGGCGGCATCGCGCTGCTACCTATGCCACTACAAGTTCGAGATCATCGACAGCCGCTGCGTGCTCTGCGACGAATGCCTGAAGGTGAAGCCGGTGCCGGGCTGCATCGTCGAGATCACCGGCCTGCTGCGGGATGACGACGGGCGCATCACCGGATACCTGCCGATCGAGCCGGGGGCGAGCGATTCGCTCTACTACAACCGGCTCTGGATAGACCAGAATCAGTGCATCCGCTGCGGCCAGTGCGAGGCGGTGTGTCCGGTCAATGCGATCACGCTGCAGAAGGTGACGCCGCTGGAGCTGGCTATCGGCTGACCTGGTTTGCTGTGCCGGCATCGAGAACCCCGATTGCTACCTGTCACACGGGCCGTATACACTCCCGGATCATTCACAGGAGCGCGGGCTCCTTCGTAGTGGCCATCGTGAGTCCGCACCGCAACCGGGG
>JAYTTO010000183.1:0-2686 GCA_043744975.1 Betaproteobacteria bacterium
CGAGCCGGCACTGATGCATGAAGCCATGGCGACAACGCTGGACCGTGCGGTCGAGCAGATCAAGGCGTTCCAGCACGAGGCGCGTGCCAACGGCAGCACCGTGCGCCCGCGCTGGCCGATGATCGTGCTCGAGTCGCCCAAAGGCTGGACCGGCCCGAAGTTGGTCGACGGCAAGGCCATCGAAGGCACGTTCCGCGCGCATCAGGTTCCGATCTCTGACCCTTCGTCTCATCCGGGCCACCTCGAGTTGCTCGAAACCTGGCTGAAGAGCTACCGGCCGGAAGAGCTGTTCGACGAACAGGGCCGGCTCATGCCCGCGATCGCCGCACTGGCGCCGACCGGCGATCGGCGCATGGGCGCGAACCCGCATGCGAACGGCGGTGCACTGCTGCGCGACTTGCGCATGCCGGACTACCGCGAGTACGGCGTCGACGTGCCTGCACCCGGCGTGCGCGGCATGGGCGACACCCGTGTGCTCGGGCGCTTCCTGCGCGACGTGGCGAAGCTCAACGACGCGCAGCGCAACTTCCGCGTGTTCGGCCCTGACGAAACACTCTCGAACGGCTTGGAGGCGATGTTCGAGGTCACCGAGCGGCAGTGGCAAGCCACGACCATGCCGGGCGACGAGTTTCTGGCGAAGAGCGGCCGCGTGATGGAGATGCTCAGCGAGCACCAGTGCGAGGGCTGGCTCGAAGCTTATTTGCTGACCGGGCGCCACGGCATCTTCAACTGCTACGAGGCCTTCATCCACATCGTCGATTCGATGTTCAACCAGCATGCCAAGTGGTTGAAGGTGACGCGCCATATTCCGTGGCGCCGGCCGATCGCGTCGTTGAACTACCTGCTGGCCTCGCATGTCTGGCGCCAGGATCATAACGGCTTCACGCACCAGGATCCCGGCTTCATCGACCTCGTCATGAACAAGAAGGCCGAGATCGTGCGCGTGTACCTGCCGCCGGATGCCAACTGCCTGTTGTCGGTCATGGACCATTGCCTGCGCAGCCGCCATTACGTCAACGTCGTGATCGCCGGCAAACATCCCTCGCCGCAATGGTTGGCGATGGACGCCGCCATCAAGCATTGCACGGCGGGCATCGGCATCTGGCATTGGGCCGGCAACGACGGCACCACCGAGGCCGACAACCATCAACGCGCCGAGCCGGACCTGGTCATGGCTTGCGCAGGCGACGTGCCTACGCTGGAGACGCTCGCCGCCGTTTCCATCTTGAGAGAGTATCTGCCGGATTTAAAAATTCGTGTCGTCAACGTCGTGGATCTGATGAAGCTGCAACCGGAAAACGAACACCCGCACGGATTGAGAGATCAGGATTTCGACGCGCTTTTTACCAGGGACAAACCGGTGATCTTCGCGTTCCACGGTTACCCCCCGATCATTCATGAGCTGACGTACCGGCGGCGCAATCACGCCAACATTCACGTGCGCGGTTACAAGGAAGAGGGCACCACGACCACGCCGTTCGACATGGTGGTGCTGAACAATCTGGACCGCTACCAACTCGCGCTGGACGCGATCCGTCGCATCCCGAGGCTGGCGCACCGGGTCGCGGCGGAAACCGCACGTTTTGAGACGACCATGCAGCGCCACAAGCTCTACATCGGCGAGCATGGCGACGACATGCCGGAGATCCTGAACTGGCGCTGGACAGCATGAAGGTCTGTCGATGGGATCGCTGAACGTTCTCGCGCTGAACAGCGGCTCGTCGTCGCTCAAATTCGGCTTGTACCGCGTCGATTCGGCAGGAGCCGAAAAGCTGTTCAGCGAGACCATATCTGCAGCTGAGCATGCGGACGCGATCACCCGTGCCGCCAACGTTCTCGCAGCGTCCGGGATGCCGCGGCCAGACGCCATCGGGCACCGCATCGTGCATGGCGGGCCGGCGCTGCGCCAGCATTGCCGCATTGATGACGCGGTGCTGCGCCAACTGCAAGCCGCCGCTGCCTTCGCGCCGCTGCACACACCCGCGGCGCTGGCGCTCATCCGCTTCGCGCAGGCCCACTTTCCCGGCATTCCTCAGGTGGCTTGTTTCGACACCGAATTTCATGCCGACTTGCCAGAAGTGGCACGTGTGCTGCCGATTGCCAGGGAGCTACTGTCTGACGGCATGCACCGCTACGGATTCCACGGCCTGTCCCTCGAATCCGTCGTGCGGCAACTCGGTCATGATCTGCCCGAGCGCCTGGTCATCGCCCACCTCGGCAACGGCGCCAGCATCACTGCGGTGAAGGCGGGCCAATCGATCGACACCAGCATGGGCTTGACGCCCAGCGGCGGGGTCATCATGGGCACGCGCAGCGGCGATCTCGACCCCGGTGTGCTCGTGTACTTGATGCGCGAGAAGAAGTTCGATGCCGCCAGACTCGAAGCGCTGGTCGATCAACGTTCCGGCCTGCTGGGGATATCGGGGGTGAGCGGCGACATGCGGCGTCTGCACGAAGCCGCGGCGTCGAACCGCGATGCACGCCTGGCCATCGAGATGTTCTGCTATTCGGTGCGCAAACAGGTGGCCGCGATGATTGCCGTTCTCGGTGGTCTCGACATGCTCGTCTTCACCGGCGGCATTGGCGAGAACGACGCGCAGGTGCGCAGCGAGATCTGTGCTGGCCTTTCATGGATCGGCGTCAGCCTCGACGAATCACGAAACCGCGCTGCGAGCAATCCCGTCAG
>JAYTTO010000184.1:0-5337 GCA_043744975.1 Betaproteobacteria bacterium
CCCGAGACGCCGCCCGAGGCGACGGCCGAAATCGGCGAAGATCTCCCAGTCGTTGCGCGCGTCGCCCGGTGGCGCGACCGCGCGAGGCGTACGGGTGATGCACCGTTCCGAGTTGGTCTGAGTGCCGTCCTTCTCGCCCCACGTGGCTGCGGGCAGCAGGACGTCGGCGAACGCCGTGGTTTCGGTGTCGGCGAAGGCTTCCTGGACGACGACGAATTCGGCGGCTTCGAGCGCTTCACGCACGCGTGACTGATGCGGCAGCGACTGGGCCGGATTGGTGCACGCGATCCACACCGCCTTGACGCGCCGGTCGCGCAGCGCCTCGAACATCTCGACGGCGGTCAGGCCCGCGCGCGACGGATACGATGCGATGCCCCAGAAACGCGCCATCTCCGCCCGGTCGCTCGCGCTGGCCAGATCGCGATGGGCGCTCAACAGCGTCGCCATCCCGCCGACTTCGCGCCCGCCCATGGCGTTGGGCTGTCCGGTCAGCGACAGCGGGCCCGCGCCCGGCCGGCCGATCTGGCCGGTCGCGAGGTGCAGGTTGATCAGCGCGATGTTCTTGTCGGTGCCCTGCACCGACTGGTTCAGGCCCTGGCAATAGAGCGACAGCGTGGCCGGCGAGCGCGCGAACAGACGCGCGGCGGTCACGATATCGTCGACGGCCAGCCCGCAAATGCCTGCAACCGCGCCCGGCGTCGTTTCCGCCACCGCTGCGCGCACCGCATCGATGCCGCTGGTATGGCGCTCGATGAAGCCGTTGTCGAGCAGCCCCTCCCAGAGCATCACATGCAGCATCGCGTTGAACAGGGCCACGTCGGTGCCCGGCAGCAGCGCGAGGTGCAGATCCGCCACGGCCGCGGTATCGGTGCGCCGCGGATCGATCACGATCAGTTTCAGCCCGGGATCGCGGGCACGCGCCCGTTCGATCCGGTGGAAGAGGACCGGATGCGCGACCGCCGTATTCGAGCCGGCGATGACGATGCATCCGGCCTGCTCGATGTCGGCATAGCAGGCAGGCGGCGCGTCGGCCCCCAGGGTGGCCTTGTAGCCCATCACCGCGGACGACATGCACAGCCGCGAGTTGGTATCGATGTTGTTGGTGCCGACGAGCCCGCGTGCGAGCTTGTTGAACACGTAATAGTCTTCGGTGAGCAGTTGCCCGGAACCGTAGAACGCCACAGCGTCCGGGCCATCGCGCTCGATGATGGTCGCGAAGCGCTCGACGGCGAGGTCCATCGCCGCATCCCATGAGGCAGCCTGACGCAACTCGTGGCGCGCGCGGCGCAGTTGTGGCCGCAACAACCGCCCGTCGCCGGTTGCCGACAGGTGCAGCGTCGAGCCCTTCGAGCAGAGATGGCCGAAGTTGGCGGGGTGGTCGGGGTCGCCGCGCACGCCGGTGATGCGGCTGCCGGTGGATTCGATGATCACGCCGCAGCCGACGCCGCAATAGCAGCAGGCCGAACGGGTCTCGACCGGCGCCGCCTGGTGCGCACCGGGCAGGGCAGCGACGCAACCGTCGTTGCGGACCTCAGGCATGCAGCGCAAACCCGCCGGCGTACCGCACCGGATCGCTGCCGTCCCACACCGAGCCATCGATCAGCGTGGACGATCGCATCGGCTGCGCCGGGAGCGGCACGTTGATCTGGGTCGCGGCTTCACGGAACAACTCGACCTGGTTTACCTGCGACGCCACCGCCAGGTAGTCCGGATCGGCCTCGAGCAGGCCCCAGCGCCGATGCTGCGTCAGGAACCACATGCCGTCGGACAGCCACGGAAAGTTGACCGCGCCGTCATTGTGGAAGCGCATCGGGTTCGGGTCGCGCCAGCGGCGTCCCAGGCCGTCCTCGTAGTGGCCGAGGAAACGCTGTTCGATCACATCCTCGGCGGTGTCGACATAGGCGCGATCGGCGATCAGCGCCGCAACGGCCGAGCGGTTGGCCCCGGTCTCGATATAGCGCGAGGCTTCCAGCACCGCCATCGTCAGGGCCCGCGCGGTGTTCGGATGCTGCCGCACGAATTCGCCCGTGGTGCCGAGCACCTTCTCCGGATGATCCTTCCAGATGTCCTGGCTCACCGCCACGCTGAAACCGACGTGGTCGAAGATGGCGCGCGCGTTCCAGGGTTCGCCGACGCAACAGCCGGCCATGTTGCCGGCGCGCAGGTTCGCCACCATCTGTACCGGCGGCACGACGATGTTCCTCACGTCGTCGAGCGGATCGATCCCGTGGGCTGCCAGCCAGTAGTTGAGCCACATGGCGTGGGTGCCAGTCGGGAAGGTCTGCGCGAAGGTCAGCCGGCCCGGCTCGGCATCGACAAGAGCCTTGAGCTTCGGGCCGTTCGTGGCACCACGCTCGCGCAGCTGATTCGACAGCGTGATGCCCTGGCCGTTGTTGCTGAGCGTCATCAGCACCGCCATGTCGTTCTGCAGTCCGCCGATGCCCATCTGGACGCCGTACACGAGGCCGTACAGCACATGCGCGGCGTCGAGTTCGCCGCTCACCAGCTTGTCGCGGATGGCGGCCCAGGAGGATTCCTTCGACAGGACGATCCTGATGCCGTGCTTGCGGTCGAATCCTTCGGTGGCGGCGACCACCACCGAGGCGCAATCGGTCAACGGAATGAAGCCGACGCGCACCTCGCGTTGCTCCGGCGCATCGCTGCCTGCTGCCCAGGCGCCCTGGCGCACCGCCGGCGGCACCATCGACATGAGGGCCCCGGCCGTCAGCACGCCGGACCGGCGCACGAAATCGCGCCGCTCCGCACTCGACCGATCCTCGCCGTCATCTTCAGCAATCATGTCGCTCACCGGAAATCCAGCCGCCCGCCAGGGCAAAAAAAAAAGTCCATCGGCACGGAGAATCCCCGCACGAATGGACGCCTTTATCCTGCGATAGCCGCCGTCGTCAGCAGCACCGCCACCCGCCAGTTGCACCACATGCTGCGAGCCCAAACAGCGCCGCCGCATACCACCACCCGTCATTGGGCACGGCTGCTGATTGCAATCGGCGTGCCACCGACTCCCGTTGCGTGGCGATGACGCTAACTCCATGAATCGACAACATCCGATCCGCGGTTGGCGACGTCCGGGCAGCGGGTGATTCGCCCCATCCCGGTGCGAACGCTCGACTCGCCGCACCGCGACAACGCAGATCGATCAGATCAGCCCGGACAGACGGATCACTTCCTCCGCGATCTTGCCCAGGCGCACGTTGCGATCCATCGCCATCTTGCGCAGCAGCCTGAATGCGTCGTCTTCGGACACACGCTTGCGCTCCATGATCAGCCCTTTCGCGCGCTCGATGAGCTTGCGTTCATCGAGGCGGATCTGGGCCGCCGCAAGTTCGCCACGCACCGTCTGCAATTGCTCGAAGGTTGCAATGGCCGCATCGATGACCGGCTTGATGCTCGCCGCCGCCAGGCCATCGACGACGTAGGCACTGACGCCGGCGCGTACCGCCGCACGGATGGTCTCGCCGTCGCGATCGCCGCTGAACATGACGATCGGGCGCGGCCGGCTGCCGGAGAGGGTGAACAGGTTCTCCAGCGTGTCGCGATCGGGGGACTCGGTATCGATGATGATGAGATCGGGACCGAACCGCTCGATCTCGGCGAGCAGGGTGCCGGTCGATTCGCGGACGTGCGCGATCTCGCTGTAGCCCGCTGCCGCGAGGCCGGCGTTCAGCGTCGCCGCGCGCTCATGGTCATCATCCACGACCATGACTCGCAACCGTGGCGGAATCGATTTTTTTCGGGCACTCACCCCTCGAGGTTAGCAATCCGCGGGCCACGATGCTGCGTTGCCACAACAATCATCGCCCCAGGGCACAGGTGCAGCCTCCAGTGGCATCGACGATTGCCGCCGGTGGTTTCTTCGCCCTGCCTGTCGCCCGCTGCCGCGGCGCGCCGGTCCGATGATCGAGTTTGAGGTATGGTTCGGGCTCCCGAACGAAATCGAGCATGAACCAGCACTACGACCTCATCTGCATCGGCGGCGGCAGCGGCGGCGTCGCCACCGCCAACCGCGCCGGCAGCTACGGCGCCAGAGTGGCCCTGATCGAAGCCGGCCGGCTCGGCGGCACCTGCGTCAATGTCGGCTGCGTCCCGAAGAAGATCATGTGGAACGCGGCGCAGCTCGCGCATGCATTCGACGATGCCGCGGGCTACGGCTTCACGCTACCCTCGTACGACTTCGACTGGGCGGCACTGGTCGCGGCGCGCAATGCCTATGTGCGCAACCTGAATGCCTCCTACGAGCGCTATCTGGCCGCCAACAAGGTCGAGGTGGTGCGCGGTTGGGCGCGATTCGCCGGACCGCATGCGGTCACCGTCGATGGGCGCGAACTCACTGCCGACCACATCGTGATCGCCACCGGCGGGCAGCCGTTTGTGCCGACCCTCCCCGGCGCGGACCTGGGCATCGACTCGAACGGCTTCTTCGACCTCCAGGCGCAACCGCGGCGGCTCGCCGTCATCGGCGGTGGCTACATCGCGCTGGAAATCTCCGGCCTGATGCGGGCGCTCGGCAGCGAGGTCACGATGTGCCTGCGCCGCGATCGATTTCTACAGCCCTTCGACCGCATGCTGGGCGCTGCCGTGATGACCCAGATGAAGGCCGATGGCGTCGAGGTCCTGACCCATCTGTTGCCCGAAGGTGTCGAACGCCATGGCGACGAACTCGTCCTGCTGGCCACGGATGGCAGGCGCCATGGCCCGTTCGACTCGATCCTGTGGGCCACCGGCCGGCGCGCGAACACGGCCTCGCTGGCACCCGACACTGCCGGCGTCCGTTCGGGCGACCTTGGCTGCATCCCGGTCGACGCCTGGCAGACCACCAACGTGCCACACATCCACGCGATCGGCGACGTGATCGGCCACCACGAACTGACCCCGGTGGCGATCGCCGCCGGCCGCCGCCTCGCCGACCGGCTGTTCGGCGGCAAACCCGGGCGCCCTCTCGAATACGATCGCATTCCGACCGTCATCTTCAGCCACCCGCCGATCGGGACCGTGGGCATCACCGAGGCCGAAGCGTTCGAACGTCACGGCGCGGCCGCGCGTGTCTACGAGACCACGTTCACCCCGATGTATCACGGGTTCACCGCGCGCAAGGTGGAGATGTCGATGAAGCTGATCGTCGTCGGCGCGGAGGAGACGGTGGTCGGCTGTCACATCATCGGCCCCGGCGCGGACGAAATGCTCCAGGGCTTCGGGGTTGCCGTCCGGATGGGTGCCACCAAGACCAACTTCGACGACACGGTGGCGATCCATCCGACCGCGTCGGAAGAACTCGTCACCATGAAGACCTCGCGTCCGGCGCAACCGGACCCGTGACGG
>JAYTTO010000185.1:0-10879 GCA_043744975.1 Betaproteobacteria bacterium
CCGGCGGCCCGGGGGCCAAGGGCTGCCGCGATATCGGCAACCACGCCGGCCCAGTTGCCCGGCGCGGACTGGCGGAACACGCGCAGGGTCGGATACCACGGACTGTCGCTGCGATCGACCAACCACCGCCAGTCCGAGTCGAATCGATTGAGCAGCCACGTCGGACGGCCGAGCGCCCCCGCAAGGTGCGCCACCGCGGTGTCGACCGAGATGACGATGTCGAGATTCATCATCAAGGCCGCCGTATCGGAAAAATCATGCAGCTCCGCATCGAAGCGCACCAGCGGCAGCAGGCCGGATGCTGCATCGACCTGCGCGACCGCCGGCCCCTTCTGCAGGCTTACAAAGCTCACGCCGGGAACGGTCGCGAGCGATCGGAGCATGTCGAGGTGCAGGCTACGGCGCGCATCGGCGCGATATTCGGGATTGCCGGCCCAGGCGATGCCGACCTTGAGCCCCGGCAACGCCTGCAGTCGCTCGCGCCAATGCGCAACCTTGCCGTCATCGGCGAACAGGTATGGCACGGCATTCGGCACCGAATCCAGCGTCGTCCCGAACAGGAACGGCAGGCTCATGAGCGGCGCATAGCAATCGAATTCGGGCAAGGGATCGCCCAGCGCCACCGCCGCCTCGACCTGTGGCAGACGGGAGAACAGCGGTTGGATCGGGCGCTGGCACAGGACGGTCACGCGCCCACCGCGGGCAGTCACCATCGGCGCGTAGCGCATGAACTGGATCGAGTCGCCGATGCCCTGCTCGGCGTGGAGCACGATCCGCCTGCCGTCGAGCGGCCCGCCGTCCCAGCGATCGCGCTTGAGACGCTGGCTGTAGCTGCCGGTCCTCCGATCCGCAAGCCTGGCCTCGTAGCGTCGCCAACCTTGGTCGTAGCGGCCCCGCAGCAGCAGCAGTTGTCCCAGGGTCCATTGTGCGGTGTGCAGGCCGGGCTCGAGTTCACAGGCACGTTCGAGCGCGGTGCACGCCGCCTCGTGTCGGCCGCTGCGCGCAAACACCCGTCCGAGGTTCGCGTGCACTTCGGCATAGTCCGGGCGCAGCGCAATCGCGGCTTCGAGATGCGACTGCGCGGTATCGAGATCGCCGAGATCGCAGTAGAGGTTGCCGAGACTGTTGCGCATCTCCGGCGAGTCCGGCGCCCGCTCGGCGGCCAGGGCCAGGATCGGCAACGCCTCGGCCACGCGACCGGCATCCGCCAGTGCGCCGCCATGGTCGTGCAGCGCTTCGACGTCGTCAGGTAGGGCGGCCGCTGCCACGGCGTGAAAGTGGACCGCGGTCTTGAAGTGTTCCAGCTCGCGTAGCGTACCGGCGAGACGCCAGGCGGCGTGACCTTCGGCATCCGGTCCGAGGTAGCACGTGAACTCGACGATCGCCGCGTCGGTACGGTCCAGTTCCGCATAGGCCACACCGAGATTGAAGTGAACGTCGCGCTGCGCCGGATCGAGCTGGAGCGCGTCCCGATAGCTCGCAATCGCCGCCTCGGTACGGCCTTCCTCGCGCCGCGCATTGCCGAGGTTCATCACGAACTGCGCTTCCTTCGGCCGCAGCGCGATGGCGCGCCCGAGCAGTTCGTTCGACAGACGGTAGTGCCCGAGGCGACACGCGATGATGCCGAGAAGGTTGATGGCATCGACGTAACCCGGATCGAGATCCAGGATCCGTTGTGCATGCGCCGCCGCGGTCCGCGCGTCGTCCTGTTCGAAGGCGTCGACGGCGGCACGAAACCAGGCGGCGAGATGCGCCGGATCGGCAGCCGGGCGTCCAGGCGCTGCCGCCTCCGGCCTATCGGCCTTCGCTCCATGGCACCGCTTGAATTTGCGACCGCTGCCGCAGGGGCAAGGGTCGTTGCGGCCGACCGCGGCCGGTGCCCGCATCGCGCTCACCATTTCGAGAACGCCGTGCCGTCCAGGCCGGTGCCTTCGGCACCGCTCTGGATGTCGTACACCTTGCCCTGGGTGCCCGGCGGCGGCGGCAGCAGCACCCAGGAATCGTTGCGCGCAGTCACCGGATCGACCGGCACGCTGCGCAGGTAGCGGCGCTTGACCAGTTCCTCGAGATCCGCCGGATAGCGGCCGGTGTCGGCCTGGAACTTGTCGATGGCCTCCCGCATCACGGTGAGGTCCTCGCGCAGCACCGCCTGCTTGGAGCGCTCGACATTCTGAAAATAGCGCGGCGCCGCGAGCGACAGCAGCAGCGCGATCACGGCCATCACCACCATCAGCTCGATCAGCGTGAAGCCGCGCCGGACCCCTGCGCCATTCCCCAAATAGAGGCGCAGCGCCCGCCGGGCCGAACCCAAGGCCAATGCGCCCCCTTGGGCGGAGGGCGGAGCGCAGCGCAGCCTGGGGGGGACGTTCCTGCTCACCACTGCCGATACGGAATGCCGTTCAACCCGGTGCCGTCGTTCAGCGAGTACACGTCGAACACGTCGCTGCCTTCGGCGGGCCGGTCCGGCGGGCTGGAATAGGAACGTAGGCCCCAGGTGCGCGAGGCGGGCACCGCCGGGTCGTCGTTGAACGGATCGCGCGGGAACCGACGCATCAGGTAGATCTTCGCGCTCTTGGGCGACTTGGCATCACGCACGCCCTCTTCGAGCACCCGCACGTCCGGCGGGTATCCCGAGGCATCGGCCTTTTTCTCGATCCGCCCCTCCTCGCCGGCGCGCTTGTAGGCATCGATCGCCGTGCGGATCTGGCGCAGGGCCACCCGCAGGTCCTGCTCCTTCGCCCGCCGCTGCGTGAGTTCGAGCAGCGGGACCGCGCCACTCACGAGAATGCCGAGGATCGCCACGGCGATCATCAGCTCCATCAGGGTGAAGCCGGTCAGGCGGCGCCGGACCCGGCCGCGGCGAGCGGCATTCACGGCGTGATGGAGATGTTTGCGGGCGGCGGTACTTCGACTCCGATGGCGAAGCCGCTGTCGTCCACGATTTCCGCCGCGGCGACCGCGATCAGGGTCGTACCTGCTGCCGTGGCCAGGACCTTGAAGTGGACGGCCTTGCTGGCACCGCCCGCCAGCTCGATGCCGACCCGGCCCGGGCTGAGCGGCTTGATGCCCACCGGGACCAGCGCCTTCGCATCGTACGAGAGTTCCACCTGCCCGGCGCGGATCTGGCCGGCACCGGGCATCGTCACCGTCACCATGAACTCCGAACCGCTGCGCGCGGACGGCGGCGCGGCAAGACCGAGCACCGGGGTGGCGATGTTCATGGTCTCGTCGACGAGGATCGGCGCGTTCGAAGCCGCGGCCCCGCCCGTGCCGGCCTTCATCGCCAGGGCGCCCGGCGCGGTCCTGGCGATGCGCAGCGGGGGCAGTCCGGGGAAGGAATCGGTGCCCACCGGCATCTCCGCCATCACCCCCTCGGGGCGCGAGATGTTGCGCACGATCCGCGGCGTGATCAGCAGCATGATCTCGTTCTTGATCCGATTGTCCTGCTGCGTCCCGAACAACCGCGACAGCAGCGGCAGGTCCCCCAGCCCCGGGATGCGCTGCGCACTGCGCCGGTCCTCGTCGTTGATGAGCCCGGCCAGCACCTGCGTCTCGCCGTCGCGCAACTGCAGCACCGTGTTGGTGTTGCGCGTGCCCAGCCGGTAGGCCACCGCCCCGTTGGTCGTGATCTGCTCGACGATGTTGCTCACCTCCAGCCCGACCTTGATCCCGACCTCGTCGTTCAGGTACACCTGCGCCTCGATGTCGAGCTTCAGGCCCACATCGATGTAGTTCACCGAGGTCGCCACCCCCACGTTCACCGCCGAGGTCGTGGTGAACTGCGGCACCTTGTCGCCGATGTGGATGCGCGCCTTCTCCTTGTTGCGCACCCGGATGCGCGGGTTCGCCAGCAGGTTCGTCGTCCCCACCGTCGCGCGCAGGTTGAAGGTCAGCGCCGGGTCGGTGATCTTGAAGATCTTGTCGGCATTGAACGGCTGCAGGCTGCCCGCCGCGCCGGTAAGCGATTTCACCCCGAACTGCACGCTGCCCGGATAGTTGATACCGATGTCCTGCAGCCGGCTGCGCGTGACCTCGATCACCTCCACCTCGAGCATGACCTCCGGCTCGGCAACGTCGAGCGTGCGCACCAGTTGCTCGGTCAGGCGGACCACGTCGGGGGTGTCCTTCACCACCAGCAGGTTGAGCTTCTCGTCGATGAACACGTCCTGGGTCTTGACCATCGACTTGACCATCGCCGAGGCCTGCTTCACGTCCGCGTTGGCCAGGTAGAAGCTCCTCACCACCAGCTCCCGGTAATCCTTCTGCTTCGCCGGGGTGTTCGGGTAGACCAGCACCGAGTTGTCGTTCAACACCTTCGCGTCGAGCTGGTTGGTGACGAACACCAGCTTCATGATGTCCTCCAGGTTGCTGTTGCGCACGTAGATGGTGACCTTGGTGTCCTGCTTGACGTCGCGATCGAACACGAAGTTGATCCCCGAGGTGCGCGCGAGCATCTCGAACACGGTGCGGATCTGCGTGTCGCGGAATTCCAGGGTGATCGGCTTCTTGTACGGGTTCTTCAGCTTCGGCGCCGGCTCGGCCGCGAAGTTCGACTCCACCAGCCGGCGCAGCATCTCGCGCGCCTGCAACTGGTACGGGTTCTCCGAAAGAACGGTGCGCAGCCGCGTCTCGGCCCCGGCGCCGTCGGCGGCCTTGATCTGCGCCTTGGCTTCATCGATGAGCACCGCGTGGCGCTGGGCCCGATCGACGTCCTTCAATCCGGCAGTGCCGCCATAGCCGTCGGGGTCGACCTCGACCGCACGGGTGTAGGCCGCCTTGGCCTCGTCCAGGCGCCCGGCGCGCAGCGCCGCATCGCCTTCGCGCAGCCGCGCCGCCGCCACCCGCTCGCGTTCCCGCAGCAGCGCCGCCCGGTAGGTGCTGTTGCGGGGGTTCTCCTTCACCGCCTGCTCCAGCCGCTCCAACCCCTGCTCCGGCGGCACGTCGGCCAACAGCCGGTTCACCGCTTCGTAGCTGCCGTCCGCGGCACAGCCGGCCAGGACCAGCAGCGCGAGCGCTGCCAACCGGTATAGGCGCTTCATGGCGTTCCGATCGAGAGAGTCATTTGCCGGTCGAGCGGCAGATAGGTGAAGAGGATGCGGGCGTCGGTGGCATCGTCCACGCGCCATCTGCCGTCGAGCACGTCGCCCTTGCGGGCCGCCAGGCTGCGGTCCTGCAGTTCGAGAAACACCGTGCGGCCGTCATCGCCATCGAGCATGCCCAGATACGCATAGGGGAGCGGCGGCAGCGGCAGCGGCGGCAGCGCCGCGACCGCCGCCTCCCGCTGTGCCTTCAGCTCGCGCGGACTCGGCTTGCGCGGCGGGGGATCCCAGTTGTGCGCACCGAACGCGTCGACGGCCTTGGCGCCCGCGTTGCGCCGCAGCCGTGTGAGATCGATGGCGGCGGCAGCGTCGGGCACCGGCCCGGCCTTCGCGGCCACGCGCCGTTCCCCGCCGGCTGCCGCCGGTGGGATGTCCGCCGCAGGTTCCCGTCGCGTCGCGGCACCGGCGCTGTTGACATCGGCTTCACCGTCGACCCAGCGCACCGCCGCGAGGGTGAGCCCGAGTGCGCCGAACAGCAGGATCCGCCGGGTACGCGGGCCGGGCTTCATGTGGCGCTGCCGAGATAGACCACGAACCGCAGTTGCGCGTCGAGCTGCGCCGTGCCGATGGTCTCGCGCTTGATCACGACATCCTCGAGACCGGCCGCCGGGACCTTCTCCAGCACCTCGGCGACGAAGCCGCGCAACTGCGGGTAGGTGCCCTTGATCGGCAAGGTGATCTCGTAGCGGACGAGCCGGGCATCCTTCTGCCGGTCGAGCAGGTACGCTCCGGTTTCCAGGACGAGGCCGTTGCGGGCTGCGGCGACATGCACGCGCCCGATCCAGTCGGGCAGCGTATCGACGCGCGGAAAGAAACCGTAGAAGGCCTCGAGCTGGTCGCCGCGGGACGCGACCGGATTTGCGAGCTCGCCGCCGGCGCGCAGCCGCGAGCGCAGCGCGGCCACCTGCCCGCGCAGTTCTTCGCCCTGCTGCTGCAGCGGCAGCAGGGCGGCGAGCCAGAAGGCGATCGCGCCGACGATCAGCGCGATCCCGGCGATGCCGCGCCAGCCCAGGCGCGATGCCTCGCGGCGCAGCAGCCAGCCCAGGCCGGTCAATGCGCGGGAATCCATGCCGCCTGCACCGTGAACGCCATCGGATGGTTCGGATCCTTGCCGCGCACCTCATGCTGCGTGAGATGCGCATCGCGCAGGCCGGGCGACGCGTCGAGACGTGCCAGGAAGGTGAGCAGCGCATTCAGGTTGCGCGCCTCGCCCTGAAGGATGACGTTGCGGCCCTTCGGGTCGGGTTGCACACCCAGCAAGGCGATATCGGTCGTGAGCGCCGCTTCGATGTCGCCGAACAGCCCGTCCCACGGCAGCGCGAGCTGATCGATCACGACATTCGCCGCCCGGATCTCCTGCGCGATCTCACGCGTCGGCGCCTGCTCGACGGAGAAGTCGGGCAGCGAGCGCCGTGCCAGCCGCCGGGTATCGGACAGCTTGCCGTCCCAGCGAGCGACGTCGCTACGCGCATCCGCGTATTGGCCGGCCAGCCACAGCGCCAGGACGGCACCGATGCCGATCAGCACGATTCCGGCCGGTCGGCGCGCGGCCGGTTGGCGGGCGAAGTCGAGCTGCAGCGATCGCATCAGGCGGCTCCTCGCGACCACCCGGAACCGGGCACGCGCGACCGACCCGGCGCGCGCTTCACGCCTTGCTCCTGGCTCGTCGCACCGCTGGTGCGGCCGGCGCGGCAGGCACGTTCGGATCGTGCGTCATGACGTCCCAGCCGGCGAGCTTCGAGGGCAACGCGTCGTGACTGCCGGTGAACGCTACATGCAGGCGTCCGGGTTCCCCGGTCACGGTCGCGAGCGCCTGCGCCCGGGTCAGCTCCGCGGTGAGCGCTGCCGCGATGGAACCGTCGAATCGCGGATTCGACAGCGCGCGCCAGAGGCCGTTGTCGAACAGGCCCAGCGTGAGCCGCCCCGGCTCCACCAGCGCGAACCCGCCGGGTCCGCGACCGATGCTGGTGCGCACCCGATCGAACTCGACGGCATAGCGCGGCGTCATCGATACCAGCGCCAGGCTCGCGGCGGCACAGGATGCCTTGATCGTGGCCACGAGCGCGGCGTCGATGGCGCACACCGGCGCCGGTTCGCCGGCCGGGGCATCGGCGAGCGCGAGCGCCCAGGATTGCGCCTTGTCGCCATGGACCGCCGCGAACTCGAACCGCGCGTACGCCTGGCGATCGGCATCGCTCGCCAATGCCGCGCTCCACGGCAGCATTTCATAGCGCACCAAATGACCGGAGAGTGCGACCAGTGCGTCGGCCCGGTGCCAGCGCGTATCGGCCAGCGCCCGGGCGAACAGGTCGCCGATCGGTTCGCCCGGCGTGGCAACGACCAGCGCCGATGCCTTCAGCGCCGGCCGCAGGCCGCGGCCATGGCGGACCAGCTCGACGCCTGCCGGCCCGAGCATGACCCGCACCCGTTCACGCCACGAGGGTGACACGGTTCGCTTCCTTCAATGTGGTTTCGCCGTCGCGCACCAGATCGAGCGCCGATTCGCGCAGGAACCGGGTGCCACCTCGGCGCGCCGCCTCCTTGACCTTGCGGATCGGCTCGCGCGCGGTGATGAGTTCGCGCATCTCGTCGGTCAGCATGAGCATCTCGGCGATCGCCTTGCGCCCCTTGTAGCCACTGCCGCGGCAGTGGCCGCAGCCGGTGCCGCCGCGGAAGCGATAGCCCGCCACCGCTTCGCGCGTCAGGTTGGAGTCGGCCAGCAACGGGTCGTCGGGCACGACGTCGCCGGTACATTGCGGACAGTTCACGCGCACCAGCCGCTGCGCGACGATGCCGTTCAACGCCGAGACGAAGCTGTAGGGATCGACACCCATGTGGGTGAAGCGTCCGATCACGTCGAACACGTTGTTGGCGTGCACGGTGGTGAACACGAGGTGTCCGGTGAGCGCGGCCTGCACCGCGATCTGCGCGGTCTCCGGGTCGCGGATCTCGCCCACCATGATCTTGTCCGGATCGTGCCGCAGGATCGATCGCAGCCCGCGCGCGAACGTGAGGCCCTTCTTCTCGTTCACCGGAATCTGGAGCACGCCGTTCAACTGATACTCGACCGGGTCCTCGATGGTGATGAGCTTGTCGTGGCCGTGATTGATTTCGGTGATCGCCGCATAGAGCGTCGTGGTCTTGCCGCTGCCGGTCGGACCGGTGACCAGCAGCATGCCGTAGGGCTCGCCGGACAGGCGCCGCATCCAGGTCTTGGCCGCCTCGCTGAAACCGAGGCTGTCGAGGGTCAGACCCTTGACCTGGTCGGCCAGGCTCTGCTTGTCGAGGATCCGCAGCACCGCATCCTCGCCGAACACCGAGGGCATGATCGACACGCGGAAGTCGATCTCGCGCCCCTGCGCCGACACCTTGAAGCGGCCGTCCTGCGGCACCCGGCGCTCGGCGATGTCGAGTTCGGCCATCACCTTGATGCGCGAGATGACCTGCTCGGCGGTCTCGCCGCCGCTCACCTGGCTCACATTGGCGAGCACGCCGTCGATGCGGTACTTGATAACCAGCCCGGACGGGGAGGTCTCGAGATGGATATCGCTCGCGCCGCTCTTCAACGCATCGTAGAGCGTGGAATGCACCAGTCGGACCACCGGGCTGGTGCCGGCGCTGATCGATTTGAGCGAGAGATCCTCGACGCCGCTGGCGCCGTCGGCCACGGCGCGGGTCTCGACGACGATGCTCTCCATCGCCTTCATGTTCTCGCCATGCCGCGCCAGCCATGCGGCGATGTCGGCATGGTGCGCGAGGCGGAAGGTCATTGCTGCCCCGACGCGCTCATCGGCCCACGGACGCAGCCGCGGATTGAACGGGTCGGCATGAACCATCGAGAGACTGCCGTCGACATTGCGGAACAGCACGCACTCCCGCGCCAGGGATTCGGTGTAGGGCAGCAGGTCGAACGCCGGGTCGGCCGTGTGCATGTCCGCCATCGAGATCGGCGGCTGCGCGAAGGTCGCCGCCAGGACTTCGACGAACGCTTCCGGCCCGAGGCCGCTCGCCTCCTCCAGGCTCACCACCACGCGCTTGCCGCTCGTCCCGGCCGCGGTGCGCGCGGCCGCCAGTTCGGCCGCCGCGAACACCCTCGGCGACTCGAATTCCCGCTTCACTGCAGACTCCCGGCGAGTTCGAAGATCGGCAGGTACATCAGCACCACAATGCCGCCGATCACCACGCCGATCACGGCCATCAGCAGCGGCTCGAAGGTCTTGGTGAACCAGTCGACCCAGCGCGCCATCTCCTCGTCGTGAAACACCGCGACGCGCTCCATCATCTCGCCCATCTGGCCGGTGCGCTCGCCCACCCGCAGCAGCCGCAGCGCGACCGGCGTGGTGAGCCCGCTGGCCTCCATCGCCTGCGAGGTGGGCTTGCCCTCGCGGATCATGCGTTGCGCGGCATCGAGGCGCGAGCGCAGGTCCGGATCGAGCAGACCCGCGACCATGCCGAGCGCCGGCACGATCGCGATACCGCCGGCGAGCAGCATGCCGAGCGTCCGGTAGAACCGCGTGAGCTGGTAGACGCGCACCCGCTCGCCCAGCGCCGGAATCGCCCGCATCCACCGCAGGAACAGCGCCCGGGTCGATGCCCGCGACACCCACCAGCCGAATCCCGCCAGTCCGGCCAGGAACAGCAGCACCGCGAGCTTGCCGTTGGCGTCGATCCACTGGCCCCAATGCATCAGCACCCGCGACATGAACGGGATGTCGTTGCCCATGTCCTCGTAGACGTGGGCGAAACGCGGCACGACGTAGCCGAGCAGGAACAGTGTGACCAGTCCGCCGACGGCAATGAGAATCGCCGGATAGATCGAGGCGCTGACCAGCTTCTTGCGCACCAGGTCGATCTGGGTCTGGTAGGCGACGTAGCGGATGAGCGAATCGGCGAGATCCCCGGTGCGCTCGCTGGCGCGCACGGTGGCAACGTAGAGGCCCGGAAAGACCTCGGACTGCGACTGCATCGACGACGACAGCGTCCGCCCCTCGTAGAGCTGGTCGAGCAGCCCCTGCAGCACCGCACGGCTCTCGGCCCGCGACTCCTTCTCGTTCAGGGTCTCGAGCGCCTCGACCAGACTGATGCCCGATTGCAGGAGCACCAGCAGTTCCTGCGAGAAGAGCAGCAGCGGAAACCTGGCCCGCCGACCCAATCCGGCGAGCGAGAACTGCGATGCCCCCTGGACCGACAGCACGGCATAGCCCTGCCCCACGGCCTGCGCCTGGGCGTCGCGCTCGTCGCGGGCGTCGAACGCAAGCGACACGACGCCCTCGCCGGCTTTCATCGCCTTGATGCGGAAGCGCATGGGATCAGTTCCAGTTGGTAACGTCGGCGTTTTCGCCCTCGCCGCCGACCTGACCGTCCTTGCCGAAGGAGAACAGGTCGAATTCGCCCTTCTCGCCCGGCGACCGGTACTGGTAAGGATTGCCCCAGGGGTCGGCCGGCACACCCTTCTTGAGGTAGGGGCCCTGCCACTTGGTCTCGTTGGCCGGTTTCTCGTTCAGCGCCGCGAGGCCCTGTTCCGTGGTCGGGTAACGCCCCACATCGAGCCGATAGGTGTCGAGGGCCTTTTCCAGCCCGTCGATCTGGGCCTTGGCCACCTTGACCTCGGACTTGCCGATCTGGGCGAAGTACCGTGGGCCCACGTAGGCGACCAGCAATCCGATGATAACCATGACCACCAGCAGTTCCAGCAGGGTGAAGCCGGAGGGCGTACGGCGTCGCGGATAGCGGCCGGCGCCCGGGGCGTGCGGGAGCGGGAATCGATGGGACTGAGGCAC
>JAYTTO010000186.1:0-33444 GCA_043744975.1 Betaproteobacteria bacterium
CGCTTCATGTGTTGCTCCTGATGTGGTGGGCGGTGAAGATGACCTGGAACACGAACGGGCACTGTGCGGCGGGACTAAAGGCAAGCGTTATGCCAGTGACGCGGTCCGCAACCGCAAAACTGCCTCGAAGCGTCAGGGGACGCCCTCCGTGCCAGCATCAGGACCGGCAACGGGCAGGAAAAAGTTTATGCGAGGTTTTCCGGCGAAACTCAGAGGCGCACAAACCTAACTAAACAATAGATTTTGTTTCGCGTCGAGTTGCCGGCGTCTTGCCGACGCGAAAACGCCTGCTACGCAATCGGCAATTCCTGACGTTTTCTGTCAGTCGCCGGAATACCCCGGAATTCTCGTCACATCCACCGCGTCGATCTGCTCCGGATCGAGGAACTGTTCGGCATATCGGAGGTAGACGCGCTGACTCACGAAGATGTCGAAGAGGTCGGGGTCGACGTGGCCGTTGAGCCGAAACTTGCCGAGGATATGGAGCGATTCGGTGAGCGTCTTGCCCTTCTTGTACGGGCGGTCCTTGGCGGTCAGCGCCTCGAAGATGTCGGCGATGCCCATCACCCGCGCCTGGACCGACATCTGGTCGCGCGTGAGTCCGCGCGGATAGCCCTTGCCGTCCATGCGCTCGTGATGGCCGCCGGCGAACTCGGGGACATGACGCAGGTGGCGCGGCCAGGGCAATGCTTCGAGCATCTTGATCGTGACGTCTATGTGGTGGTTGATGATCTGCCGTTCGCCGCTGGTGAGCGTGCCGGCCCGGATGGTGAGGTTCTCGATCTCCTCCGCGGAGAAGAAGTCGACATCCATTCCATCGACATTCCGCCACCGATACTTGAATGAAATCTGGTGGATGCGATCCTGGTCCTCCGGCGACATCGCCTCCGATCCGATATTGCAGTGCCGCACGAAGTCCCGATCGGCATCGATCTCTTCCCCGCGTCGGCGCAGCGATTCGGCAAGCATCGCGGTCTCGGCCCCCGGCTGCCTGATCCCGGCGAGCCGACGCAGTTGCTCGATCTCGACATCGCGGCGCAGGACCTCGAACCGGGTGTCGATCAGGTGGATGCGGTCGGTGATCGTCTGCAGCTTGGTCGCCTTGTCGACCACATGGACCGGCGTGGTGACCTTGCCGCAATCGTGCAGCAGGCCGGCGATCTTGAGCTCATAGCGCTCGTTGTCGGTCATGGTCCAGTCCGCGAGCGGTCCGGACCGGTTCTGGTCGACGGCTTCGGCCAGCAGCATGGTCAGCACCGGCACCCGGTTGCAGTGGCCGCCGGTATAGGGCGACTTGTCGTCGATGGCCTGGTTGATCAGGTTCACGAACGACTCGAACAGATGCTCGAGCTGCAGGATGAGCAGGCGATTGGTCAGCGCCACGGCGGCCTGCGAAGCGAGCGACTCGGCCAGGCGCTGGTCGGCCTCGCTGAACGCCACGATCTCGCCGCTGTTGCGGTCGGTGCAATTGATCAGTTGAAGAACCCCGATGATCTCGCCTTCGTGGTTCTTCATCGGCACGGTCAGGAACGACTTCGAGCGGTAGCCGGTGCGGCTGTCGAACGCCTTGGTCCCGGAGAAATCGAAGCCCTCGGCGGTGTAGGCATCGGCGATGTTTACCGTGCGGTTGCGCAGCACGGCGTAGGCCGCCACCATCGAGGTGTTCTCGCCACCGTCGGCACTGCGCAGCGGGATCGGGCCGAACGGCACTTTCGCGCCGGTGGTACCACCCATCGCGATGCCGAGCGACGCAGTCCGGATGATCTCGAAATGCAGCTCGTCCAGGTTTTCGGGATAGCGGCGGTAGAGCGTCCCGCCGTCCGCGTTGGTGATCTTCTTGGCCGCCACCAGGATGGCCTCGAGCAGGCGGTCGAGGTCCTTTTCCTTGGACAGGGCAATGCCGACCTCGTTGAGTTCCTCGAGGCGGCGGAACAGATCCGCCGCTGGCGCCGACGTACGGGGCGCAGCCGCTTCGAGCGTGGTCATCAGGCCGGAATCGGACTGGAGGGGAGGCCGTTCACTTGATGCAGACGGCGCGGACCTGCTTCATGTCGGTGACGCCCTGGAGCACCTTCTCGATGCCGTCCTGCTTGAGGGTGCGCATGCCCTCGGCCAGGGCGGTCGCGACGATCTCGGCCACCCGGGCGTGCTCCTGGATATGCTTCTTGACCATGTCGGAGCCGACCAGCAGCTCGTGCAGGCCGACCCGGCCCTTGTAGCCGGTGCCGCTGCAGACCTCGCAGCCGACCGGCGAATTCACGGTGATCTGACCGTTCTCGTTGCCGAAGGTCTGCACCCACTCGCGGTACACCGCTTCGTAGGCCGCCTTGGGGTCCTTCTTCCATTGCTCGGTGTTGCGCAGCTCCGAGCAGTACTCATCAAGCATGCCCTTCAACTCCTCTTTGCTGGGAACGTGCGGCGTCTTGCACTTTGCGCACAGCCGCTTGGCCAGGCGCTGGGCCAGCACGCCGAGCAGCGCGTCGGCGAAGTTGAACGGGTCCATGCCCATGTCGAGCAGGCGGATGACGGATTCCGGCGCGCTGTTGGTGTGCAGGGTGGCGAACACCAGGTGGCCGGTGAGGGAGGCCTCGATGCCGATGGCGGTGGTCTCCTTGTCGCGCATTTCGCCGACCATGATGATGTCCGGGTCGGCCCGGAGAAACGCCCGCATGGCCGTGGCGAAGTTGAGCCCGGCCTTGGGGTTCATCTGGACCTGACGCAGGCCTTTCTGGGTGATTTCGACCGGGTCCTCCGCGGTCCAGATCTTGGTTTCCGGGGTGTTGAGGTAGCCCAACACCGAGTGCAGCGTTGTGGTCTTGCCGGAACCGGTCGGGCCGCAGACGAAGAACAGGCCGTAGGGCTTGGTGACGGTGTCCTTGACGTTCTTGAAGTTGCGCGCCGACAGGCCCAGCTTCTCGAGCGGGATCGGCTCGCCTGCTGCCAGGATCCGCATCACGATGTCCTCGACGCCGCCGGCCGAGGGAACGGTAGCCACCCGCAGCTCGATGTCGAGCGGGCCGAACTTGCGGAACTTGATCTTGCCGTCCTGCGGCTTGCGCTTCTCCGAGATGTCGAGATCGCACATGATCTTCAGGCGCGCGATCAGGGCATTGCGGTACGACGCCGGCACCGAGATGTAGTGCACCAGCGTACCGTCCTTGCGGAACCGCACCTCGGTCTTGGCCTTGCCCGGGAACGGCTCGATGTGGATGTCGGAGGCGCCCTGGTGGTAGGCGTCGACGATGATCTTGTTGACCAGCTTGACCAACTCGTTGTCCTGCGCCAGCGAGACGTCGTCGGTGGAAGCGGCGCCACTCTCGTCGGTCTCGTCGTCGAGCTTGCCGAGCAGCTCGCCGATGTCGGCGCCGTCCATCTCGACGCCGTTGCCGCCGAAGAACTGGTCGAGCGTCGCGCGGAACTCGCGCAGCATGCAGACCCGGTAGCTCACCTTCGAGCGCGGGAATACGTTCGAGACCACCCGCGAGGCACGCAGCCGCTCCGGGTCGGTAGTGACCACCACGATGCCGTCCTTGTTCTCTTCCAGCGGCACCCAGCCGTTGCTTTCGACGAACTCGCGCTTCAGGTTCTTCAGCAGATCCATCGGCTTGATGCGGTCGAGCTTGAGCGGCTCGTAGGGCACGCCGAAGAACCCTGAAAGCGCATCGCCGATCGCTTGCGGCTTGACCTGGAATTCGTCGGTGAGGACTTCCTCGATGTCGAGGCCTTTGCGGCGCGCCGACCGCGTCGCCAGCTCCATCTCCTCGCCGGACAGGACCGCATTGGCGACCAGCCCGTCGTACTTGCCCTTGACGGCGTTCGGCGCCCGCTGCCGCTGCTTGAGCGCGATCGACAGCGTCTCGCACAGATGCGTGACGCCCTCTTCGGCCAGGGTGCCGAAAGCCTCGTCCGAATGATTGTTGATGATCTGGATGACACCGACCAGTTCGCCGGATCCGACCTCGTTCACCGGCGCGACCAGCATCTGCTTGGTGCGGTAACCGGTGCGCTTGTCGACTTCTTTGAGGAAGCGCAGCTGCGGGCTCAGGCGCTTCAACTCGGCCTCGTCGTAGACGTCGCGGATGTTGACGAGCTTGCGGGTGAACGCCACATAGCCCGCGATCGACTGCTCGTTCAGCGGCAGCTTGAGATCCTTGAACGAGGCGAGGCCGGTCTTGACCTTCGAGACAATCGACTGCTTGTCCTCGGCCAGCGCGTAGATGGTGAGCCGGTCGGCGTCGAACAGCGAGCAGATGTCCTGCGACAGTTCGAGCATGAGTTCATCGATGTTGGCCGTCGCGTGGATCTTGTTCGTGACCGCCTGCAGCTTGCGCTGGAATTCCAGCCGGCTGCTCATCTCGGCCAGGTTCTGGCTCGACTGGTGCTTTGCTTCGATCACGGAACTCATGGCTTCATCCTCGGCGTAAACCCGGCTGCCGGACTACCCCGGCAGCCCTTGCCATCGCCGCGTCGCAGCTCTGGCCACATGATTCTAATCCCCGTCGATCCCGCCCATGCTTCCAATAGAAGGGAGTTTCAGAACTTGAACACGTGACCGTTGGCGAGCATGCGGGGATTGAACTGTCCGGCGCACTCTTCGACCTCGGCCATGGTGAGGGCGCCTTCGCCCGGCTTGAGATGGGTCACGAACACCCGTACCCGCCGCTCCAGCTTGGCCAGTTCGGCCGCCAAGCCGTCCGGCCAGAGGTGCTTGGACACCAGGGCCAACTCGCGTTCGGCATTGCTGAAAGCCGTCTCGATGATGAGAAAGCGCAGATTGTCGATCTTGTTGACCACGGTCCAGAGTTCATCGCAGGTGCAGGTATCACCGGTGAACACCAGGCTCGCATCGCCGCTGTCGAGCTGGTAGCCGTTGGCCGGCACCGTATGGCTGGCGGGCAGCGCGGTGATGCGGCGCCCGCCGAGATCGATGGTTTCTCCCAGCGCCATGGGTTCGAAGCGCAGAAACGGTTCGTTCTCGTTGGGGATCTGGGAGAAATCGGGCCAGATCTGCCAGTTGAAGATGTGGGCCCGGATGATGGCCAGGGTCGCGGCGGTGGAATGCACCACGATCGGCCGGTTGCGCATGCCGCCCACGGTATCGACCAGGAACGGCAGCATGGCCAGGTGGTCGAGGTGGCTGTGGGTCAGGAACACGTGATCGATAAGCTGCAGTTCCGCCAGCGTGAGGTCGCCGACGCCGGTGCCGGCGTCGATGAGCACGTCCTGGTCGAGCAGCATCGAGGTGGTCCGCAGATTGCCCCCGATGCCCCCGCTGCATCCCAACACCCGTATGAGCATGGCTATTTGCTGTCGAAGTCGTAGACACCGTCCCAGCCGGGCTGCGGCGGGGACGAGCGGAAGTACGCGATGCGCTCCTGGTACGCGCTGTATAGCTTCACGCCGGGCTCCATGCGCTGCAGGTTGAGCAGCTGCAGCTCGGCCTTGTCCCAATCCTGCGCGCGGTAGAACTTGAGCACTTGCTGGAACAGCTTCAACCGGTCATGAACATCCTTGCCGACCGCCGACTGCAGACCGATCGGTTCGAAGATCGCGACCGGCGCGTCCTTGCCCTTGACCCGCACGCGGTCGAGTTCGCGGAACACGACCTCCGGCACGGCGGACTTGGTGCTTTCGGCGACGATCATGGTCACGCCATAGCGCTTGGTGATGCTCTCCAGCCGCGAGGCGAGATTCACCGCATCGCCCATGACAGTGTAGGCCATGCGCAGCTCCGAACCCATGTTGCCGACATTCATGCGCCCACTGTTGACGCCGACGCCGATCTTGAGCGGTGGCCAGCCCCGGGCCACGAACTCTGGTTCGAGCGCCGCCAATCTGGTCTGCATCTCGAGGCCGGCCAGCACCGCGTGGCGTGCGTGATCGGGGTCGTCGATCGGGGCGCCCCAGAAGGCCATGATCGCATCGCCCATGTACTTGTCGACCGTACCGCGCTTGCCGTAGATGACCCGCGTCATCGGCGTCAGGTAGGCGTTCATCAGCTGCGACAGTGCCTTCGGTTCCAGACCTTCCGATATCGTCGTGAAGCTGCGGACATCGGAGAACAGGACCGAGAGTTCGCGGCTCTCGCCTTCCAGCGAATACTGGTCCGGGTTGCGGCTCATCTCCTCGGCGATCTCGGGCGGCACGTACTGGCCGAAGCGATCGGTGATCTTGCGCTTCGCCCGCGACTCGACGAAGTAGCCGTAGGACATGTTGAGGGCCCACAGGACGGCTGTCAGCAACAGGCCCGACGCCAGCGGCAGCACCAGGTTGCCATTGCTCCACACTGCCAGGTTGAGCGCGAACACCGCACCAAGCAGGGCGATGGTGGCAACGGTGGCGCGTATCGGCGACAGAAACGGCAACCCGATTGCAAGCGCCAGCCCGATCAGGCTGAGCAGTACCACTTCGGCGCCCAGCACGTAGGGCGGCTTCTGCTTGATATTGCCGTCGAGCATGCCCACGATCAGGTTGGCGTGGATCTCGACCCCGGGGTAGAGCGGCGCCACCGGGGTGGACCGCAAGTCCTGCAGCCCCGGGGCGGTGGTGCCGACCAGCACGACGCGGTCCTTGAGGATCTCCGGGGCGACGCGGTCGCGCAACACGTCGGTGGCCGACACGTATGGGAAGCTGCGCTCCGGACCGCGATACGGCACCAGGGCACGGACCTGCTCGTCGACCGGGACGCGCAGGGGGCCGATTTCGAGCCATTCCAGGCCGGGATACCCCTTGGTGAAGACGCTATCGGTCGGATAGCCCGGCTTGACCTGAGGTGACTGCAGCAGCAGCCGCGTCACCGCCAGCGCCAGCGGTTCGTAGTAGGCCCCCTTGTACTCCGCCAGCATCGGGACGCTGCGATGGACGCCGTCGACATCGGTCGCCGGGGTGAAGTGACCGCCGCCGGCCGCCGCCGCCTGGAGCTCTGCCAGGTTGCCTCCATAGCCCGGGAAGGTGGTGAACTTGATGCTGCGGCCGCCGAAGGTGCCGGCCGGCAGGACCGGCTTCGGGATCGCGCCGATCGCCACGCCTTCGGTACCCTGGGGCGCGAGGTTGGTGAAGTAGAAACCGAGGATGACCGGCCGCCCCTTGAGTTGCTCGGCGAGCAGCCGGTCGTACTCCAGCTTCGGCGCAATGGCATCGAGGGCGGCATGAAACTGGGCATCGGCCCGCAGTTCGCCCTGTTCGAGCCCACGCAGGATGCCGAGACCCGAGCTCTCGTCGCGTTCGGCGAACACGACGTCGAAACCGAGCACGCTGATGTGGTATTTGTCGAAGAGCTTGCCCACCAGGTCGGCGATGCGATCCCGGCGCCACGGCCAGCGACCCTCCTCCGCCAAGCTCTTCTCGTCGATGTCGACGATGACCACGCGCGGGTCGACGGTGCGCGGCATGGTGAGCAGCAGCCGCGCGTCGTAGGCAAAGGCTTCGAGCCGCTCGATGAAGCCGAAGCGCGCAATGCCGGCGGCGTGCACCAGGAAGAAGGCGACGACGGCGAGGCCGAGGACGATGCGCGCAGCGTGTTTCTTCAAGTAGCCCCCGTATCAGTCTCGATGCGCCGCTGCCGACGAACCCGGGCTTAAGGCGGGGGCTGTCGCGGTCGGCTTGCCCGGGAACTCAGGCTGCCGGCCTGAAGAAGAACTCCATCTTCACCCCGGCGAGTTCGATCACGTCGTGATCCCTCAACTGGTGGGCCTGGCCGTCGAGCGACTGGCCGTTGAGGATCGGCATCGTGGTGCCTTCGACGTGGGTGATGAAGTAGCCTTGGGGCCGTTTGGCGATGACCGCGACCTGGACGCCGGGCTTGCCGAGGGTCGTCAGGGACTTCACGAGCGGCAGTTCCTTGCCGGCATTGGGGCCGGACAGGATCTGGATGACCCCTTGAGGTCCGGCCTGAACCGGCGGAGCCGACGGCGGCGGGGGGGGCGGGGGCATGCTTGCGCCCGCCATGTTGCGCCCCGCGTTGATCTGGGTGTCGGTGAGACGGGCGGCGGGCGGGAGGGTTCCGTTCCCGACGGCCGTGGTGGTGTCGCCAGTACGGGTCTCCGCGGCCGGGGCGCGCGGCGGCGCCCGCAGCACCATGGTCTTTTCGAAGTCGGCGGCCGTCGTGCCAGAGGATGATTCGTTGGCGTAGCGCAGCTTGTACTTGCCGATCTCGACCGTGTCGCCGTTCTGCAGGAAGTGCTTCTTGACCGGTTGTCCGTTGACCAGCGTCCCGTTGGTGCTGCCCAGATCCTCGAGGAACGAGTCGTTCAGGATGGTCACGATGGCGGCATGCTCGCCGCTGACCGCAAGGTTCTCGATCGGGATGTCGTTGTGGGCCTTGCGGCCGATCGTGGTGCGCTCCTTGGTCAGCGTGTATTCCTTCAGCACCACACCGTCGAGCGTGAGAGTCAGCTTAGCCATAGCACCATCCCTGTATTTACTTGAACCACGACAGGACCTTGCCGAGCCAGGTCTCCGCCGCCGGAAAGTCGCGAGTCACTTTCACCAGAATGACGGACACGTTGTCGCGCCCGCCGTTGTCGTTCGCCATCTGCACGAGTTGGTTCGCGGCCAGCGGCAGGTTCGCGCCCATGGCGTTCAGGGTGAGTTCGATGTCCTCATCCTCGACCATGTCGTTCAACCCGTCCGAGCAGAGCAGGTAGAGGTCGCCCGGCCTGGCGTCGTAGGTATGGATCTCCGCCTCCACTTCGGCCTCGATGCCGAGCGCGCGGGTGACCAGGTTCTTGTTCTGCGACCGCCGCGCCGCCTCGCGGGTGATCATGCCGGCATCGATCTGCTCCTGCAGCAGGCTGTGGTCGCGTGTGATCTGCTCGAGGCGCTCGTCGCGCAGACGGTAAAGGCGCGAATCGCCGATGTGCGCCACCGACAGGCGGTTGTCGCGGAACAGGGTGACCACCAGCGTCGTGCCCATGCCGGCGTACTGCGGTTGGCTGTTCGCGGACTGATAGATCGACGTGTTGGCCTTGGCGGTGATGCCCTTCAGCAGGCGGATCGCCTGCAGGTCACCCTCGGCCTGTTCGAGCCCGTGCAGGTTGGTGCGGGCGATCGCCTGGCGCATCTCCGAGGTGATGAGCGCGACGGCGATGCCGCTGGCGACCTCGCCCGCGTTGTAGCCGCCCATCCCGTCGGCGAGGACGGCGAGGCCGATCTCGCCGTCGGTAGCGCACGCGTCCTCGTTGTGGGAGCGGACCATGCCGGTGTGGGTGGCGGTCGAGATTTCCAGGGCCTTGACCAGGTTCATGGGTTACAGGCTGACGTCAATGGTTGAGGACAATTGTGCCGCGCATTCGCGGATCGCCGCCGCCATTTCCTCGCCGCTACGGAAACGGTCGTCGACGTTCTTCGCCAGCGCACGGGCGATGATGCCGACCAGGCAAGGCGGCAGATCCGGGTTGACGCTGAGGATATCGATCGGCGGTTCGTTGGCGATCTTGTACATGAGCTGGGTCATGGTCTCGCCCTGGAACGGCAGGCTGCCGCAGGCCAGCTGATAGAGCGTGACGCCGAGCGAGAACAGGTCGGACGGGCCGTCGATCTTGCGCCCGGCGAGTTGCTCCGGCGACATGAACGACGGTGTACCCAGAACCATGCCCGTCTTGGTCTTGGACGAGTCGGTGATGCGGGCGATGCCGAAGTCGGTGACCTTGACCGAGTCGCTGTCCGGGTCGTACATGATGTTCGCCGGCTTGATGTCGCGATGCACGACGTTCTGCGCGTGCGCGTACGAAAGCGCGTCGGCCACGCGCGCGGCGATGCTCATGGTCCGGGCGAGCGGCAGCAGCTTGTCGGCCTTGACGTAGGGCACCAGGTCCTTGCCCTTGAGGAACTCCATCGCGATGTAGGCAAGGTCGTGTTCCTCGCCGGCATCGAAGATCGTCACGATGTTGGGATGATTCAGGCGCCCGGCCGTCTCCGCCTCGCGGAAGAAGCGCTGCTTGACTTCCTCGAGTTCGTCGGCCTCAAACTCCTGCGACAGCGCCATGGTCTTGATCGCCACCACCCGGCCGATCTTCGGATCCTTGCCCAGGTAGACCACGCCCATGGCGCCCTTGCCGAGTTCCTTCTCGACCTGATAGCGCCCCAGCATCGGCTTCTCGACCGTCCCGCCCTCGAGGATCATGGTCGACGCGTTGGCCCGGCCGCCGCCGCCGAGGATGACCGTTTCCGACATCTGCTTGGCGCGCGACAGCTTCTGCCCGAGGTCGCGGAACTTCGGATTGTGGCCGCCCATGTATTCGTACACGGACTGCGCCTTGTTGAACTGGCGCTTGCGTTCGAAATCGAGCGCCAGGTTGTAGAGGTTGTCCATCAACCCGTCGTTGAGCGGGCACTTGCGGAACTTGTCGAAGGCCATGTCGAGCTGGCCCTGACCCTGAAACGCGAGGCCGAGCATGCGGTTCGATTCCGCCGACTCGAGATCGGACTGGAGTTTGCCGCGTTCGGTGACCAGGAAGCGCTTGGTGGTCAGCGCCAGATGCCCGATGACCAGCAGGACCACGGGCGCCATCAGCGGGATCCAGAGCAACTGCGTGGTCATCAACGCGAAGTGGGCGCCGATCAGCGCAATCGCGAGGGCGATGGTGATGATGGCCGCGGGGCCCGCCTTCAGCCGCGGCAGCAGCGCGGCGAGATAAGCCGCGATGAGGAGCAGCGCGGCGAACGACACGTACGGCGCCCAGATCGGCTGCACGAAGAAATCTTCCTGCAGGATGCTCGAGACGGAGTGCGCGAGGATCAGCACCGGCGACATCGCAGCCGCGATCGGGGTCACAGTGGTGGTGCCGAGGCCCGCGGCGGTCGGCCCGATCAGGACGATCTTGTCGCGATACTTGTCGGCCGGGATCTTGCCGCTCAGGACGTCGTAGAACGAATCCACCTGGAACGCGGGCTTCGCTTCGCGATCACGGTAGAAATAGGTAAGCATCTGCAGGCTCGAATCGGTCCGGATCGACAGCTTGCCGAGCTTCACGCCCTCGCCGAACTTGACGGTCACGTCCTTGGTCTGGAGGTTCAGGCTGCGCGCCGCGATCATCAGCGACAACGACGGAAACATCATGTCGTAGTAGCGGACCACGAGCGGCTCGGACCGGACGCCGCCGTCGATGTCGATACCGGTGTTGAGGTGTCCGATACCGCTCGCCACGTCGCCGAGGGCCGGGATCGGCATCACGGGATTCAGCACCGAGGTCGGCAGCTCCGCGCCGGCCGTCGTCGCGGCGAGCGGGAGGACGCTGTTCTTCACATAGGGCGGCAGTTCCCCGTCCGGATTGCCGATCGGTTCGCGGTCGAACTGCTGGAACACCATCGCCAGCACCACGTTCTTGGCTGCGCCGATGCTGGCGGCGAGCTTGCGGTCGGTATTGAGGCTCTGCTCGGCTTCGCCGAGGGTGACCTCCATTTCCGGAAGCTCCTGCTGGGCCGCCGGCGGTGCGGCCTGGAACTGCCCGATCAGCTTGGTGATGTAGATGAGGCCGGGATCGACCTGTGGCTCGGCGAAGAACACCGTGCTGGCGACGATCCGGGCCTTGGCCTGCGTCAGCAGGTCGATCATCTTGGCGTGGACATCGCGCGGCCAGGGCCAGCGGCCGATGTTGCCGATGCTCTGGTCGTCGATGGCGATCACCGCGACACGGTCGCTGGGCGTCTCGCTCGTGGCGCGGACGCCCATGTCGTACGCGACGCGCTCGATGCCCTGGATGGCCGACCCGTGCGACGCGATCAACACCGCAAGAGCGATCACGACTGCGACGAACCAGTCCGCCTTCCAGAATCCGAGTTTGCCCATTCCCGTGCCTGTTTATCCGCCCTCGGTACCCGCTGCTCGCGAGCTGATCATTTGTGCCCTGCGACAACCACCGCAGGATTTTTTTGTTCTGACGTAGATAGTTACCCCCGTATATTAGACATGGTACGACATTAGAGTCAAAAGTCCATGATTTTTTACGCTTTTGGCATTCCCAGACCCGGTTGCCGAGATTGAAACGTCACCGCGGACCTCACATACCTTCCACGAGCACCACGTTAGATACGGCTGTCCGCAGTCTTAACGCCTTGGCCTCAGCGTAGTCGTCGCCGTGGTACCAGGTGCGCGCCGCTTCCATGCTCGGGAATTCCAGCATCACGACCCGCTTGGGCGTCCAGACGCCTTCCAGGACCTCGAATGCCCCACCTCGAACGATGAAGCGGCCGCCGGCCGCGGCGACGATCGGCGCGACCAGCTCCCGGTAGGTCTGGTAGCCGACAGGGTCGGTGACATCGATGTCGACGATCAGATAGGCGGACATGGCGCGTTCCGGAACGAGGTGACGCCCGGATACTAGCAACCAGCCGCGACTTCGCCAAACCGGCCCCGGCCGGGCGTGATCCGGCGACACGTTCGGGCGGGGACTGCGCCCGGCCACCTACCCTGCGAAGGCGATCTCCGCGCGGGCCACCAGACCGACCAGGACGCCTTCGAGGGTATCGTGCACCTGCTCCCAGCTCACCTTCTCGGCTGCCGCTCGGGCCGCAGTGCCGAAGCGGCGCATCCGCAACGGCGTATCCACCAGGTCGGCGGCAAGGCCGACGAAGGCCTCACTGTCCCCCATGTTCGCGAGCAGCCCGGTCGCCCCGCTGCGGATGTGCTCCCGGCCGGCAGCGTAGTCGTAGGCGACCACCGCGAGACCGCTTGCCATCGCCTCCAGGGTCACGTTGCCGAACGTCTCGGTCTGGCTGGCGAACAGGAACACATCGGCCGACGCATAGTGCGCGGCCAGGTCCGCGCCCGTGCGCATGCCGGCGAACACATGTTCCGGATACCGGCGGACCAGTGCAGCCCGTTCCGGTCCGTCGCCGACCAGCACCAGGCGCGCCGCGGGGTTCCGGTGGCGCATCGCGGCAAACGCCTCCAGCACCACCGGCAGGTTCTTCTCCGGCGCCAGACGGCCGACGTAGATCGCTACCGGCTGGTCGCCCACGGCGCCCCAGCTCCGCCGCAGGGCGTCGCTGCGCCGGGCCGGCGAGAACAGCGCGGTATCGACGCCCCGCGCGACCACCCGGACGTTGCGATAGCCGTTGGCCAGCATGGCCTGCTGCAGTTCTCGCGTCGGGACCATCGTGACCTGCCCCTTGTTGTGGAACTTCCGCAGGTAGGCCGCGATGGGCTTCTTCAGCCAGCCCACACCGTAGTGGCTGCTGTAGCTGTGGAAGTTGGTGTGGAACTCCGACGCCGCGGGAATACGCAGGCGATGGGCAGCGGACAAGGCCGACCAGCCCAGCGGACCCTCGGTCACGACCTGGATCACGTCGGGGCGGCGACCCTGCCAGAGACGGATCAGCCCCTGGCGCGCGGGCAGGCCCACTCGCAGACTGTCGTAGCGTGGAATCGGCACCCCGGGCTTCAGCACTTCCTCGAGGTTCCCTTGCACCAGGGCGGCATCCGCCGCGCTCTGACGGGGACGGATCAACTGGACCTGATGGTTCCGCGCCTGTAGCGCAGCGACCATCCGACCCAGGGTCATGGCGACGCCGTTGACTTCGGGCGGATAGGTCTCGGTGACCACGGCAATCCGCAGGCTGGGGCGTTGCGCCGGCAGTTGCTGCAACAGGAAAGGGTCCTCATGCACGGCGCGGACTGTCTCGCCCGCGCGCGAAAACCGCGTGACGATCGTGTGATCCTTTCGTGTCACCGCACGCCCGGCCGCTGCGAACCGCGCCGGCCCCATTGGGGGGTGCCGACCGCAGGAAGGCTGGGGGGATCGTCATGCGCAGCGCCGGGCCGCCCCAAGCAAGCAGCCCCCCATTGGGGGGTGCCGACCGCAGGAAGGCTGGGGGGATCGTACTCCTTACGACTATCCGAAAATGACCAGCCCCCAGACGATGGCGACGTTGGCGAGCGCCAGGAGCACGGCCGCGCTGCCGATGTCCTTGGCGCGTTTGGCGAGACGATGGTTTTCGAGCGAGATGCGATCGACCGTAGCCTCGACCGCCGAGTTGAGGAGTTCGACCACGAGGACGAGGACGACGCTGCCGATCAGCAGCGCCTTGCCGATACCCGACACCTGAATGAAGCAGGCGGCCGGAATCAGGAGCGCCGCCAGCAGGACTTCCTGCCGGAACGCATCCTCGTGCCGATACGCTGCACGCAGGCCGTCGATGGAATAGAACAACGCATTCCAGATGCGCCGGACGCCGGTCTTGCCCTTGTGCGGGCTTTCAGGCGGGAACATGTCCATGAGCATTCAGGCCGGTCGGGCTGCGCGGCAAGCTGCCCACGCCAAGCCGCGCACCGTAGCGGCCGATTGCTACGGCTTCATGTCAGCGTTCGCCGGGCCGCCCCAAGGGCGCTGGCCCCCTGGGGGGAAGCGACCGAAGGAAGCTTCGGGGGGGACGTCACTCCAGCGCAGCCAGCGCTGCGGCGTAGTCGGGTTCGTCCGCGATCTCCGGAACGAGTTGGGAATGGGTCACCTTGTTGTCCTTGTCGAGCACCACCACGGCGCGCGCGGTCAGTCCCCGCAGCGGTCCACCGGTGATGTCGACGCCATACCGCTGGTGAAACCCGTGATCGCGGAAGGTCGAGAGGGTGACCACCTGATCGAGACCTTCGGCGCCGCAGAAGCGCGACATCGCGAACGGCAGATCGGCGGCGACCACCAGCACGACAGCATCCGCCATGGCAGATGCCTTCTCGTTGAAGACGCGGGTCGACTTCTGGCAGGTCGGCGTGTCAAGGCTCGGAACGATGTTGAGGATCTTGCGCTTGCCTGCGTAGGTCGCCAGCGAAACGTCGCCAAGGTCCTTCCCGACCAGACTGAAATCGGGCGCGGTGCTGCCAAGCGCGGGCAGGACGCCGGCGACGGGAACGGGACTGCCCTTGAGGGTAACAGTGGTCATGCAGTGTCTCCTGGAGTGGTTGAAGCGAGGACGGGTACGAGGCTGTATCTGTACCACGCGGCGGCATTTGCACGAGCGATGGCAGGCCTGCCGGCCGAGTATGCCCGAGCCCAGGAAGACCCGACAACCGGACGCGGGTCAGGCTCCCTGACGGGCGTAGACAGCGGCGCTCAGCAGCCCGGCGAGGCCATCCGCACGATCTGGCCGGAGCCGGAATATCCAGGTACCCCAGGGATCCGCATTGAGCCGTTCCGGGTGCGCGGCCAATTCCGGATTGATAGCGACGACCTGGCCCGCCACCGGCGCATGAAGGTCGACAGCGGCCTTTACCGATTCGAGGACGCCGCACGCCTCGCCAGCGGCGACACGACGGCCGACAGCAGGTGCCTCGACGAACACGAGATCCCCCATCAGTTCCTGCCCCTGGTCGGTGATGCCGATGTTCACCAGGCCCGCGGCGTCGGCATGCGCCCATTCATGGTTCTCGGTGTAGCCGCGGTCAGGCGGGATCATGGCGCGTCCGTCACGGATGAAACAGGTAGAGCCGGTAGCCGGTGGCGACGATGTCGGCGGTATCGAGTCGCAGCCTGACGCCGAGTTCCGCATTGGCCGCGACGCCGGGGCCGGCCGATGGGACCGACAGATACTCACCGGGACCGAAGATCTTGCGGGCGACCACCTCCTCGCGAGCGTCGGTCAGCGTGAGTTCGAGCAACGGCATGGCCTGCTCCACTGGCGCGCGGTTGCGGATCGTGGCGGTGAACGTCACCCGGTTCGGGTGCAACGGATCAAGCGCCTGGAGTTCCGATGCCTCGATGAAGAGGCGATCGGTCAGGCGTGGCAGTGGGACCATGCACCGCAGCCAGCGGCAGGCCTGCTCGAGCGGCGTACGGAAGGCAGGTGCAGCCTCGGCGAGGGCGGCGCGCATCAGGTAGGTCCCCTGCAGGACCAGGACCACGGATAGCAGGACGATGCCCGCGACCAGCGATGCCGGCATCCGGCCGGGCCGCGGCAGTGCAAACCGGGGGCTCGCCGGCCCCGCCCCGACAGCCGGAGCGATCGCTGCCTCGGGAACGGTCGCTTCGGCCGGGTCGGCCTCTGCGCGCGCAGGGGGTTCGGTGGCATCCTCGGGCGGGACCTGGGTCGACCGCGCCGGGGTCGGCGGCCCCTCGATATCGGACCGTGCTTCCAGAGGTTCGGGCGCCTGAACGCCGGTGGGCTGGTCCGCGGTACCATCGTCGACCACGATCTCGCGCAGTTCCTCCACCGGGAACATCGCGTCCGCGATGTCGGGGTCGTGCCAAGCGGAGGCCGTTTCGCAGTGTGCCGACAGCGGCAACGAGCCCGGCGCGTCAGCGTCAGCGTCAATGACAGGTTCCGGGCCCGACGGCGCTTCGGCCGAGATCGCTGGCTCCGCCTCCTCGTCATCGACCGGCCGGACGATCACCACGGGCGGTTGCGGCGCCATCGTGGCCGCCGGCTCCACAGGCTCCATCGCGGCGATCGGCCCCTCAGGCGGAAAATCGACCACCGCGGCGTCGCTCTCCGCCGGGGCAACCTCATCGTCGCCGACGCCGTCGGCGGTTTGTGCCGACGCTTCGCCTTCATGGACGTCGACCGCCGGCGCCTCCACGGCATCGACCCCATCGCCGCCTTCCGATGGCACCAGAGCAGGAAGCCGCGGATCGCGTGCACTCAGCGTCGCGAAGGCGTCGAACACTTGGTGGCATACGCCGCACCGGACCTGCCCACCCGCGAGCTGTAGCTGCGCCAGCGTGACCTGGAAGATGATCTCGCAATGCGCGCAGCGGGTGAACATGCTCATCGCCGCACTCTCACCGCCGGATGCCCCAGAGGCACACCCAGCCTTCGTCCTCGATGACGGGCTCGATCTCGAGCCACGGTTCGTAGGCAGCGGCAACATCCTGCCATTGTGTGGCAAGGATGCCCGAGAGGACCACCGCGCCGCCCGGTCGGCACCGGCCGCAGATCAATGGCGCCAGCACGCGCAGCGGGTTGGCGAGGATGTTCGCGACCACGACATCGGCCGGCGCGAGGGTGGCCGCATCGTCCCCGGCGTCGAGGAACAGGGCCTCGACGCCGTTGCGTTCGGCATTCGCGCGGCTTGCCGCAACGGCCTGCGGATCGATGTCGACACCGACGACACGGCCGGCACCGAACAGCCGCGCGGCAATCGCGAGCACGCCGGAGCCGCAGCCATAGTCGATCACCGTGGCGCCACGGGTGAGGTGGCGGTCGAGCCAGCGCAGGCACAGCCGCGTGGTGGCATGGCTGCCGGTGCCGAAGGCCAGACCGGGATCGAGACGAATGGCGATTGCATTCGCGTCCGGCGGCTCGCACCAGGTCGGGACGATCCAGAGCCGCGGGGAAATGGGAATGGGTGCGAACTGGCCCTGCGTGTGCCGCACCCAGTCGCGCTCCGGCACGGTCTCGATATCGACCGCCGCCACCGGCCGGCCGGTGGATTCGCGGATACCGGCGACAACCGGCCCCAGATCGGCGTCGCCGGCGAACAGGCCCGCGACCAAATTGTCGTCCCAGGCCGAGTGCGGGTCGCTGCCGGGTTCTCCGAACAGGGGGCGCTCGGCTGCGGTGCCGGCATCGGCATCGGCCAGGTCGACTGCGAGAGCACCGGCCTCCAGCAACGCATCGGCGATCGCCTCGGCATCGACCGCCGCCACCCGGAGCCGCAGCCGCTGCCAGTCCACTATTCGGCCTTGTTGGCCTGGGCGAGCTTGTGCTCGAGATAATGAATGCTGGTGCCGCCACGCAGGAACGCGCTGTCGACCATGATGTCCTGATGCAGGGCGATGTTGGTCTGGATGCCTTCGACCACCATTTCGGACAGCGCGATGCGCATGCGCGCCAACGCCTGTTCGCGCGTGTCGCCATAGGCGATCACTTTGCCCACCAGCGAGTCGTAGTAGGGCGGCACGACGTAGTTCGCGAAGGCATGCGAATCGACCCGGATGCCGGGGCCGCCCGGCGCGTGCCAGGACACGATGCGCCCGGGCGAGGGCGTGAACTTGAAGGGATGTTCCGCATTGATGCGACATTCGACAGCATGGCCACGGAACACGACATCGCGCTGGCGCATCGGCAGGCGCTCGCCGGCGGCGACCCGGATCTGCATCTGCACGATGTCGATGCCGGTGATCATTTCGGTGACCGGATGCTCCACCTGGACGCGGGTGTTCATCTCGATGAAGTAGAACTCGCCCTTCTCGTACAGGAACTCGAAGGTGCCCGCGCCGCGGTAGCCGAGCTTGCGACAGGCGTCGGCGCAACGCTCGCCGATGCGGGTGAGTTCGCGCGGCGTGAGGCCGGGCGCCGGGGCCTCCTCCACGACCTTCTGGTGCCGCCGCTGCATCGAGCAGTCCCGCGTGCCCAGGTGCACGGCGCCCTTGTGTTCGTCGGCCAGCACCTGCACCTCGATATGGCGCGGGTTCTCCAGGAACTTCTCAAGGTACACGGTGGGATTGTTGAACGCCGCCTTGGCCTCGGTGCGCGTGGTGTTGACGGCATTGAGGAGCGCCGCCTCGGTATGCACGACACGCATGCCCCGGCCGCCGCCGCCACCCGAGGCCTTGATGATCACGGGGTAGCCGATCGACCGGGCGATCTTGACGATCTCCGCTGGTTCGTCCGGCAGCGATCCCTCAGCGCCGGGGACTACGGGCACGCCGGCCTTCAGCATCGCCGACTTGGCGCTGACCTTGTCGCCCATCAGGCGGATGGTGTCGGGGCGCGGCCCGATGAAGACGAAACCGCTCTTCTCGACCCGTTCGGCGAAGTCGGCATTCTCCGACAGGAAGCCGTAGCCGGGGTGGATCGCCTCGGCGTCGGTGACCTCGGCGGCGCTGATGATCGCGGGGATGTTGAGGTAGCTCTGGGCCGACGCGGCCGGACCAATGCAGACCGACTCGTCGGCGAGGCGGACATACTTGGCATCGGCGTCGGCCTCGGAATGCACGGCAACAGTCTTGATACCCATCTCACGGCAGGCGCGTTGCACCCGCAGGGCGATTTCGCCACGGTTGGCGATCAGGATCTTCTCGAACACGGGCTGCGGATGCCTCAGCCAGGGGTTCGTCGGGAGGCAATCCCGATCGGGGCCGGGTGCACAGCGTCAGCCGATGAGGAACAGCGGTTCGCCATACTCGACCGGCTGGCCGTTCTCCACCAGGACGGCCTTGACGACGCCACCATGGTCCGCCTCGATCTCGTTGAGCAGCTTCATCGCTTCGATGATGCAGACCGTATCGCCCGCGGCCACGACCTGACCCACTTCGACGAACGGCTTGCCGCCGGGCGTCGACGACCGGTAGAACGATCCGACCATCGGCGACTTGACGGTGTGGCCCTCCGCTTCGGCTGCCGCGGCGGCGGCGGCCCGGGCAAGATGGTCGGCCTCGACCGCGCCGGCACCGGCGGCGCCTGCGACCGCCATCGCCACCGGCAGCGCCGTCGGTGGCGCAACCATCACGGCCCCCCGGCTGATGCGGACCCGTTCCTCGCCTTCGCTAATCTCTAGCTCGGAAATTCCAGACTTCTCGACCAGGTCGATCAGCGCCTTCACTTTTCTCAGATCCATTGTTTTCAAGCCCCCGTGTCGGCCAAGGCGTGCTCGAGGGCAAGCTCATAGCCGAGCGGCCCAAGGCCGCAGATCAGACCGACCGCGATGTCGGTGAAGTAGGAGTGGTGCCGGAACGGCTCGCGGCCGAACACATTGGACAGATGCACTTCGATGAACCGGACCCGGCTTGCCGACAGGGCGTCCCTCAGGGCGACGCTGGTATGGGTGAACGCGGCCGGATTGATGACGACGAAATCGACCGGATCATCCAGCAGTTGCTGGACCCGTTCGACCAGCGCCGCCTCGCTATTGCTCTGGAATGTATCGAGGATGGCGCCACTTGCCCCGGCCCGGGCCACGAGCCTGCGGTTGATGTCGTCCAGGGTGGTTGCTCCGTAGATGTGGGGCTCGCGGCGACCCAGCAGGTTCAGGTTCGGGCCGTGCAATACGAGAATCCGTCGCGCCATTCCGGCATCCTCCGCGGCATCAAACGATCAACGCAAGACCGCCCTGCGGCCATGCTGGTCACCAGCAATCCGCGAAGTTTGCCGGAGTTCGACGTAATTTGTCCAGCAATCGGCACAGATGACACGCAGGGGTAAGTCCATTGTCGGGCTCCATGCGATTCCCGCACCACGCCTCACTGGTCGACCTGGAACGTGCTTGCCAAACCCGCTTCAAGTGCGACAGGTTCGATGCGGGTTAAGCGAAGATTACTGCAACAAGGGCTGGATCACGCTGGTGAGGTGGGCTTCGTCGACCCCACCGAGCTCGGTCTTCACGACCTTGCCGGAACGGTCGACGATCACCGTAAAGGGCAGCGCGCCGAGCTGGTTGCCGAGCGTCCGCGACAGTTCGACCGCATCGAGTTCGCCCACCAGGATCGGATAGTTGATCCCGATTTCCCTGGCGTACGGCTCGACCTTGTCCTTTTCGTCGATTGCGATGCCGACGAACTGCAAGCCGCGCGGGCCGAGCTTCCGCTGCATCCTGATGAACTCGGGAATCTCCTTCCGGCAAGGCGCACACCAGGTCGCCCAGAAATTGATCACCAGCACCTTGCCCTTCCAGGTGCCGAGCGGCGTCTTTACCCCCTTGAGGTCCGCAAGGGCGGCATCCATCAGCCCGGGCGGCGTGGGAGGCGCGGTTGCGCTCTCGACCTCCCCGGTGCGGAAATAGAGGCCCGTGGCCAGCGCAAGCAGGGCAACGGCGGTGAGGGCAAAGAGTTGTTGCAGACGATTCATCACTAACGCCCCTCGAGGGTGTCGAGCAGGTTGCGTGGCGCCGGGGGCATGGCTTCGGCGCCGTCCGCGGTGAGGACCAGGCGCTGGTCCTGGGGCGTGTAGCAGATCCCGGCGTCGGCGCAACCCTGCGACACGATGCGCAGCGTCAGTCGATCCGCGCCCGGTGGGAGCCGCGCCGGAATCACGATGGCAACCTCCCCCCGGTAGGTCACGACCGTGCCGAAGAACTCGTCGTTCTTGATACTGCCATCCGGCAGGTGGGGTGCCCCGACCTGCGCGCCGGCGGGTTCGATGCTGAACCGGAGCTTGTCGCGATAGAGGTAGTAGCCGTGCGCCACGGTGAAACGCACCTGCACATCGCCCCCGGGTACCAGGCGCGCGGATACGCGGAACGCCTTCTGGGGTTCGAGCAGGTCGGGCGAGACCGCCATCACACGCGATGGCACCAGGCAGGCGCCCGCGACACACAGCCAATGACGACGGTTCACGCGCTCATCTCCCCTACTTCGCCACGCGCCCGGTCGAGGTAGTCGCCGCGGCCGGCAGGCCCTGCGCCACCGTCGGATAGCGCAGCCGAACCCGGAGCTCCAGCTTCAGCCGGTGGTTGAGCAGCCGGCGCGATTCGCGCATGAACGAGAGCAGGCTCTCGGGAACGCGGCCCTGGGCGTCGTGCCAGCTGATGCGCGGGGGCGTATCCAGCCCGAAACGGGTGGCCACCAAATCGAAGTAGTCACCCATCTTCATGCCGGAATCGTCGTTGGCGTTGTAGGTGCGTCCGGTCCGGCCGCGCGACAGCGCCGCGATCACGACGCGCGCGAGATCGTCGGCATGGATATGGTTGGTGAAGGCGTCGTCGGCGGCCGCCAGCGTCGGCGTTCGGGCGGCGAGACGTTCCAGCGGCAGGCGGTCAGCCGCGTAGATGCCCGGCACGCGCAGAACGACGATCTGGACGCCGTTGCCGCGGCCCCACGCGCGCAGTTGCCGTTCGGCGTCGGCACGGCGGCGCGCCCGGTCGCTCTGCGGACGCAACGGCCGCGTCTCCGCCACCCAGTCGCCACCGCAGTCGCCGTATACGCCGCTGGTGCTGATGTACACCAGACGCTGTGGTAGCCTCCCCTCTCTTGAGAGGCTGCGGATGAGATTGACCGTCCTGGTGTCGCGGGTTCCGGATGCGGGCGGCGGCGCGAGGTGCACCACGTCGTGCGCGAGCCCGGACAGGCGCCCCAGGGTTGCGCCGGCATCGAGATCGCCCAGGATGGGGGTGACACCGTACTCGCGCAGCACCGGGTGGCCAGGTTCCGAACGGGTCAGGGCGTACATGCGGTAGCGCCCGGCCAGGGCGGGGATCATCCGCACCGCCACGTCACCGCAGCCGACGATCAGCAGACGTTTCATCATCGCATTCTAGTCCATGCATCCGCGGCCGGGCCGCATTCACGCCGAGCGGCCGCATGCGCCAGGCGCTGTGCCGGGTCGCCGCAGGCCGCGGTCCGATCCGGCGCGCCGCGAACAAGGAAAGGTGTCCATGCCATTTCAGGTAACGCTGCAGAAGACCGGTCACCGCTTCGCCGTGCCGGATGGTCAATCGGTTCTCGCCGCCGCGAGCGCTGCCGGCTATACCCTCGCCTACGGCTGCCGCGGCGGTTCCTGCGGCGCCTGCAAGGGCAAGCTGATCGAGGGGACGGTCGATTACGGCGCACATATGCCCTACACGCTCTCGGAGATCGAGAAGAAGGCCGGCTTCGCGCTGTTCTGCACCGCCAAGCCGCTCTCCGACCTGGTGATCGACGCGCGCGAGATCGGCGGCATGGGGGGCATCGAGGTCAAGAAGCTGCCGGTCCGGATCCTGTCGATCGACAAGCCGGCGCCGGATGTCGCCGTGCTCAGGTTGAAGCTGCCCGCCAATATCGAATGGAAGTTCCTCGCCGGCCAGTACGTCGAGTTCCTGCTGCGCGACAACCGGCGCCGCGCGTATTCGATGGCGAATGCGCCGCACGTCGTCGAGCACCTGGAACTGCATGTCCGCCACATGCCAGGGGGCGTGTTCACCGATCCGGTGTTCACCACCATGAAAGAGAAGGACATCCTGCGCCTGGAGGGTCCGATGGGGACCTTCTTCCTGCGCGAGGATTCGGACAAACCGATCGTGTTCGTCGCCAGCGGCACCGGCTTCGCGCCGATCAAGGCGATCATCGAGCACATGCTGCACGTGGGCATCGTCCGGCCGATGGTGCTGTACTGGGGCGGACGCCGGCCGGCCGACCTCTACATGAACGCCTTGTGCCGGCAATGGGAGGCCGGGCATGGCTGGTTCACGTACGTACCGGTGGTGTCGGACGCGACTGCCGATGACGCGTGGACGGGCCGGACCGGATTCGTGCATCGCGCCGTGATGGCGGATTTCCCCGACCTGTCGGGTCACCAGGTCTATGCGTGCGGCGCCCCCGTCGTCGTCGATTCCGCCAAGAGCGATTTGGTCGAACAGTGCGGCCTTCCCGCCGAGGAATTTTTCGCCGACTCGTTCACCCCGTCCGTGGACGTTCCCGCCACCAGCCCAACCTGACTCGGGCCGCCCCAAGCAAGCTGGCCCCCCATTGGGGGGTGCCGACCGCAGGAAGGCTGGGGGGGTTCAGCTTGCGCCGGGCCGCGATGCCGTTGATGGTGAGGAGGATGGCGCGCTTGACCTGGTCATCGGTCTCGCCGCCGCGCCAGCACGTGAGCAGTTTCACCTGCAGGTGGTTGAACGGGTCGAGGTACGGCGACCGGTTGCGGAAACTGCGGGCGAGCGTCGGACTGCGGTCGAGCAGTTCCTTGTGGCCGGTGATGGCAAGCCGGGCATCGACGGTGCGTTGTCATTCGGACTGGAGCCGGGCGAAGACGGCGCGCCGGTTGTCCTCGTCGCCCACCAGTTCGGCATAGCGCGACGCGATCGACATGTCGCTCTTGCCGAGCACCATGTCCAGGTTCGACAGCAGGGCCCGGGTCTGCCACAGCGTGAGCACCAGGCGCCGCAGTCCGTCCTCTTTCTCGGCCAGTTCCTCGGGCGTAAGCTGCTGAGGCGAGCGATCGGTGAGCAGGCGCGCGATCTCAAGCTGGGTATCGAGGATGCTCTTGCGCTGCACTTCGGTCGGATGCGCGGTCAGCACCGGGGAGACGGTCGCGGTCTCGAAGAAGCGGACGATGTCCGATCCGGGAATGCCGACCTCGAGCGCGCGGTCAAGCGTCAGCGACAGAGCACCTTCCTCGGAACCGGCGTCGGCGAACTGGCGCGAGTGATACCGGCGGTTGATGTTCTGGTCCTCGGCAATGTTGACCAGCAGCGAGAAGTAGCTGAATGCCCGGCTCGACGGCTGCGGAGTTGGCGCTGTTCACGTTCATGGCAGATCTCCGGGTGCCGGTTTCAGAGGGCGCTCCGACGCCGGCCACCGCTGGTTTCTTCGAGCCGTTGCAGCGCCAGGTCGAGCGCGGCGCGACGATGCGTTTCGGATTCGTCCGGACGACCGGTCCGGGCGGCAAGCTCGGCCAGTTCGAGGTAAGCGGTATGCGAGCGCTCGACGCCAAGGCTCGCCTCGAAATAGCTGCGGGCCTTGCCCCAGAGCCTGCTGTGCGCGCACAGGCGGCCCAGCGTGAGCAGGAGCACGGCGTCGCGCGGATGCCCGGTGAGCCAGGCCTCGGCCTTCTGCAGCCGGTCACGCGTGCCGCCGTCCGGCGCCTGGGCGTAGAGCGCGACGAGTTCGGTATCCCACTGGTCATCCAGCGCCCGTTCGATCAGGCGGCTCGCCGCGCCGGGCATGCCGAGCGCCAGGAATCCGCGCGCGGCAACGACGGCGACCGCCGGGTCGCGCTTCAGCTCGCTGCCCGCGGCGTCCCACGCCGCCTGCAGTTGCGACGCGTCGGTCGAACGACGCTTCAGGCTCTCGATCGTTGCCGATCGCCGCAACTGCGTCACCACGGCCGGCTCGAACACACGCTTCTTCTCCACCCGGGGCAGTAATTCCAGCACGCGGTCCCAGTCCTTGGCCATCTGGTGCGCGCGCAACTGCAGCCGCAGTGCGGACGTGTGGCGTTCGCGGATCTGGTCGAGCACGGCAAGGCTGTCGTGGTACCTGCGCTCGTTCAGCAGGAGTTCAGCCTGCGTGACATGGCGCAGGTAATCGTCCTCGGGCGGACAAATTTCGGCCGCCGCAAGATGCCGGTCACGCGCCTCGAACGACCGCAACTCGTGCGCCGATCGGGCCGCGATCACTGCGGCGAGCCCACGCGCCTCGCCGGCGGCGAATGCCCGCTCCGCAGCCCGTTCGGCCCGGCCGAAACGGCCTTCGAAATAGGCCCGCAATGCGTCCATGAACACCTGGCGTCCGGCGTCGCGCTGCCGGCGTTCGTGGTAGCGGCTGACCTCGGCAGGCATGCCGACCGCCAGGAACACGGCACGCAGGACAAAGTAGCCGATGATCAGCGTGGCAAGAATCGCCAGCACGGCGAGATTGATCGACAGCTCGACGCGTCGATGCGGGAACACCAGCAGCACGTATCCGGTGTTGTAGCGCGCCGCCAGCACCAGGCCGACCGCCGCAGCGAACAGGCCCAGAACCCAGAACAGACTCTTCATCCGGACCGCCCGGGATTCCGCAGGCCGCCCAAGCGGCCCGGGGCCCGATCGAGGGGTCCGGACCGCAACGAGGCAAAGACGGTTCTCACCGGGAGCGTTCGCGCGTGGTGCGCTGGGATTGCACGGCACGCAGGCTGTCGGCGATGTCCGGCAGGCGCATGCCGACCTCGCTGTCGCCGAGCTGCTCGAGCACGGTCAGCGCATTCGACCCGGCCTTGCCGCTGGTGTCGAACTGCTGCCCGAGCCACTTGGCGGCGAGCCGCAGGTCGGCGCGAAATGCGGTTTCGTCGCGGGCCAGCAGCGCGAGGCGCGCCGACAGCAGCCTGAGCTTCAGGTTCTCCCTGACGAAGTAAGCCTGTTCCGGCGCCAGCAAGGGCGCTTCCGGGAGGTCGGCCACCCGGATGCGCAGCAGGTCCTTCATGTCGCGCAGCGCCTCGCCGCCGAGCCGAGCCCAGAACCCGGTCGGCGCAGCGTCCGCCTGCGGTGGCGGCGCGCTCGGGCGCTGCTCCGACGCCAGCGGCAGTGCGTCGATGGCGGCGACGAGATTGTCGAGCTTGAGCGTGAGGCCGGGCACGTCCACGGCCGGCAGGGCACGCAGGCGATCCGCGTCGCGATTGATGATCCGCCGCAGCGGAATGAGATAGGGGCGGTCGGCCCGCGCCAGCCGCTGGTCCGCCGCTTCGAGCGCGATCAGCGCCGCGCGGACATTGCCGGCCAGCTGCAGCTGCTGACTCGCGGTGACCAGGATCTGCTCGATCTCGGCCAGGACCCATTCGTCGCGGTTGCGGGCCAGTTCCTCGTACAGCGATTCGAGGGCGACGCGCTGGTTCTGGGTTTCGATCAGGCGCGCTTCGAGCATCCCCATGCGGCTCTCGACATCGCGCAGAGAATTGCGCCCCTGCTCCGCCAGCGCGCGCGCATCGCGATTGCCGGCCTCCATTTCGCCGAGGCGGCGCGCGACATCGCCCTGCAGCAATGTCGCTTCGCGCCGGGCATCCGCCCATTGCCAGACGGCGAGCGCCAGCGCCGCAATGGCGATCAGCATCGCCGGGCTCACCTGGCGGGCGATTCGCGTCCAGATCGGCTCGCCGGCCGGTGCCGGCGGCAGACCTTCCGGCGGCGGCTCGCTCATGCCGGATTCCCCTGCGTCGCCACGCTGGCAAAATGATCGACCATCCCGGCGATGGTTGCGCGGTCGCCGCTGCCACAGACGCGAGCGCACCCGAAGCCCAGCGACCGTGCGGTACCCGCGATGCGTTCGTGGGCAACGAACACCGGCGTGCGACGCAGCACCTCGCGCGCAGGCTCGCCAACCATCTGGAACAGGTTCAGCAGCGCTTCGCCACTGGCGGCCGTCACGGCGGCGATGTCGCCCGCGGCGAGCCGGCGCTCGAGGTGAGCCGGATCCGAGGCCGGACGCTCGCGTCGATAGCACGGCACCGTGACGACGGTCGCGCCGCGGCCGGCGAGCGCGTCGGCGAGCAGGCGTCGCCCGCCCTCGCCCGTAAAGATGACGATGCGACGTCCCGCCACCGCCGCCAGTTCCGGATGCTCCAGCAGCGACTCGGTGTCGGCCCCCGTTGGCGGAATCACGACGTTCGTGACGCCAAATGAGACCAGTGCCGCCGCGGTGCCTTCCCCTATTGCCGCCGCCCCCGCGTCCGGCGGCAGGCCGCCGGCGGCGAGCAGCGCCGGCAGCGTCAACGTCACTGCATTGGCGCTGGTAAAGATCGCCAGCCCGATTCCGTCGCGGGCGGCGACCGCCTGGGCAAGCGGGCGGGGATCGGTCGCCGGCAAGATGTCGATGGTCGGGAACAGGACCGCTTCACCCCCATCCCTGGCGATGAGGTCCGCGAGAGCCGCCGACTGATGGGCCGGGCGGGTCACGAGGATCGCGCGGCCCGCCAGGCAGGCGCTCGCACGGGAAATGGATCCGTCCCCTGCGCCGAGCGCCTTCCCGCCGAGCGGGAACCCGCCCCCCGGGAGGGCCGCCGGACTCATTGGCTACGGTCGAGCGCGCGCAGGATATCGAGCGCGCCGGCCCCGGCAAGCTGGACCGCCACCGCCTCGCCGAGCAGGTGGGCGGTTCCCTGGACATGGGGCGCATCGGCGACGGCGCGCACCACCTTGCTGCCGTCCGGACTGGCCACCAGCCCCCGGAGCGTTGCCCGCCCGTCGGCGATCTGCGCGAAGCCACCCAACGGCATGGTGCAACTGCCGCCGAGTCGGCGGCTCAGGGCGCGCTCGGCCAAGACGCACCAGGCTGTGTCGGCGTGGTTGAGCGACTGGAGCAGCGCGATCAGCCCGGGGCGGTCGCCGCGGCACTCGATGCCGATCGCGCCTTGCCCGACCGCGGGCAGGCTGTCTTCCGGCGCCAGCCACGCCCGGATCCGGTCGCCCAGACCAAGCCGGCGCAGGCCTGCGGCCGCCAGGATGATGGCGTCGTACTCGCCCTCGTCGAGCTTGCGCAGGCGGGTTTGCACATTGCCTCGCAGCGGTTCGATCCGCAGCGCCGGGAACCGTGCGCGCAATTGACTCTCGCGACGCAGGCTCGATGTCCCCACGACGGCGCCGGGCGGCAACTCATCGAGGGACCGGTAGCGCGCCGAGACCAGGGCGTCGCGGGGGTCTTCGCGTTCGCCGATGGCCGCGATCACGAAGCCCGGCGGCAGATTGACCGGCACGTCCTTCATGGAATGCACGGCGATGTCCGCGCGACCATCGAGCAGGGCGTCTTCGAGTTCCTTCACGAACAAGCCCTTGCCGCCGATCTTCGCGAGCGACGAGCCCAACTGGCGGTCGCCTTCGGTGGTCATCCCGAGCAGCGACACCTCGAGCCCGGGGTGCGCCGCCGTCAGCAGCGCGCGGACATGCCCGGCCTGCCACAGGGCCAGCGCGCTTTCGCGGGTGGCGATGACCAGACGGGTGAGAGGCTTGGCGGACTCGGACACGGGGGCGAGAGAGGGCAACTGCGTTCTTCGATTCTATCAGCGGCCGCGGCGCCGACGACTGAATTCAGAGATCGCGCGACCCGTTGGAACGTTGCCGGGCCCGTGTGGCCTCGAACCCCGCGAACGCCGACGGCGTCATGCAGGACACCACCGAACGGCTGATGCGCCCCGCGAACTGCTCGGCGACCACGACCGCTCCGTCGATCCGCCAGACCCATACCGCGTTGTCGAACAGCCCGCCCATGCCACCCCGCAACGGCTCCCCGTGGTCCTCGGGCTCGCCAAGTACGATGCGCAGACTCGCGGCAACCCGATCGAAAGCAGATTCGCCGAACTGCACCTGCGCCGCAACGATCGCGCCGTTGTCGAGTTCGGCATCGGCGATCTCCACCGCCGCGCCGTGGAACCGGTGGGCGGTACCGGACCGGAGGCGGCACACCCCGGTCGAGGCGTCCGGGTCGCAGCGATAGGCCTCCAGGCCACGATCCACAAGGCAGCCATCGTGGAGCCGCTGTCCGGGCGGGTTGGCCATCGCGACCGAGGTCACGCAAAGACAGATGGCCGCAACGGATCCGGCCGGCGTCATCTCGCGCCGCGTCCGAATTCGCGTACTACATGCGCCTGCCGGCGCGACACCGGCAGGCGTTCGGCGATGGCAGCGAACAGGACTTCCCACCGCGGCTCGCCGCCAGCCGCGCTGGCGCGCTCGAACCCGGCGATATGCCCCTTGGCCACCAGACAGTTGCGATGGATCCGGATGAACCGGTGCGCGTATTCCTCCTCCAGCCGGGTCAGCGATTCCTCGAGCACGAGTTCGCGGTCGCGCGTGCGCACGGTCAGGTACTTCAGCTCGGCACGGAGGAACAGGATCTCGCCGACCGGGATCAGCAGCACGCGGCCGCGCTCGGGAATCGCCAGGTGGGTGCGCGGCTCGGGCGCCGCCGCCTGGAGCACGTCGAGTCGCAGCGGCGTGATGGCGCGGACCCGCGACAGCGCGTCGAACAGGCGCCGCAGGCGGATCGGCTTGAGCAGGTAGTCCACCGCATGCAGCTCGAATGCCGCCAACGCGTGGTCGTCGAAGGCCGTGGTGAAGATCACCTTGGGCGGGTCCGGCAGCCGCAGCAGGTGGCCCGCCGCCTCGAGCCCGTCCATCTCCGGCATGCGGATGTCGAGCAGCACGACGTCGACCTCCTTGTCCTGCACCAGCTCGAGCAATTCGACACCGGTGCCGGCCTCGCCCACCAGTTCGACCGGCAGGCTGGTCGAACAGTCGTCGAGCAGGTCGCGCAGGCGGTTCCTCGCCGGCGCCTCATCGTCGGCAATGGCAACCCGCAATGCATCGGGATTTCGACTCACCTGCGAAAATCTCCTCGTCAGCGGCTGGCCGCGTTCGCCTTGCCCTTGCCCAGAGATCACGGCTTCTCCTTCACGTACGGCACCCGGATATGGACCTGATAGGTGCTGTCGCGGACCTGCGACTCCAGCTTCGCCTCGGCATCGAAATGCAGTGCGAGGCGCTCGCGGATGTTGCCGAGCGCCATCTTGTTGCCGGAATGATGCCCGCCGTCCCGATGATACGGATTGAGCAGCACGATGTGCACTTCGCCCCGTACCTGGTAGATGTTGATCGTGACCACGCCAGGCGCCGGCGAGGGTTCGATGCCATGGTAGACGGCGTTCTCAAGCAGGGGCTGGAGCACCAGCGGCGGCACCATGGCGTCGCGCGGCATGTTCTCGACATGCCATTCGATCTTCAGGCGGTCGCCGAGCCGCAACTGCTCCAAGTCGAGATACTGTCTGCACAGCCGCACCTCGTCAGCAAGGGGTGCCAGGTTGCGGTTGTCGGCCATCAGGACGCGGAAGAGATCCGCCATGTCCTCCAGGGCCGCCTCTGCGCGCCGCGGTTCGGCGCGCACCAGAGAGAGGACCGCGTTGATGCTGTTGAACAGGAAGTGGGGCCGGATGCGCGCCTGCAGCGCCTGCAGGCGCGCTTCGGTCAACGCCGGCGACAGGGCGCGGCTGCGCAGGAAGAAATAGAACAGCACGGTGGCGCCGGTGGCCAGCGCCACCAGCACCTGGCGCCACAGACCGCTGCCCTCCTGCAGGTACCGGTCGGTGACCCCATAGCCGGCGGCTGCAATCAGGCCGATCGTGACCAGCACCGCGGCAACCCCGGCGCCGTACCCGCGGCGCTCGATGCGCGACAGCAGCGGCGAGAACAGGGCGAGCACGGCCAGGGACAGGACCAGCACCGGCTGCACGTGCATCGAGACAATCGCGAATTCTTCGATCACGGCGCCCGGGCCCGACGCACGCAGCAGCGTCGCGACCAGCGAGAACCAGGTCACGATCAGCATCGTGCGCAACCAGACACCGAGATTGAGAAAGTTCGGCAGCCGGTCCGGCCAGCGGTTGTGATTTATACTCGCCACCCTTCCGAGAGCCTGACATGGCGCGGCTTTGCGCCGATCGGGCGGCAGGGCCGAGGGCTCGTCCCGTTCGCAGCACATGGTCGCACAGTCCGGCAAGCCACCAGAACCCCATGGCGACAGATCAATCCGTCAACAGCGCGACGCCCCCACCCCCGGCCACGGCGTGGTCCGGACGATTCAGCGAACCGGTCGATGAGCGGGTGAAACGCTTTACCGCCTCCGTCGGTTTCGATCAGCGCCTGGCGCGCTTCGACATCCAGGGTTCGATCGCGCACGCGCGCATGCTCCGCCACGTCAGCGTCCTCTCCGCCGCCGACGTTGCCGACATCGAGCGCGGGCTCGCGCAGATTCAGGCCGACATCGACGCGGGGCGATTCGTCTGGTCGGTCGATCTTGAGGACGTGCACCTGAACATCGAGCGACGGCTCACCGAACTCGTCGGCGATGCCGGCAAGCGACTGCATACCGGTCGCTCGCGCAACGACCAGGTCGCCACCGACCTGCGCCTGTATCTGCGCGACGCCATCGATAGCATCCGCGATCTGGTCCGCAGCCTGCGCCGGTCCCTCGTCGATCTCGCGGACGCGCACGCCGATACCGTCATGCCCGGCTTCACCCACCTGCAGGTGGCGCAGCCCGTGACCTTCGGCCATCACCTGATGGCGTACGTAGAGATGCTCAAGCGCGACGATGGCCGCCTCGCCGACGCCCGTCGCCGCACCAACCAACTGCCGCTGGGCAGCGCGGCCCTTGCCGGCACGAGCTATCCGATCGACCGCGAGCACGTGGCTCGTGCACTGGGATTCGACGGGATCTGCGCCAATTCTCTTGATGCGGTTTCCGATCGCGACTTCGCGATCGAGTTCTGCGCTGCCGCGGCGCTGCTGATGACCCACCTCTCGCGCCTGTCGGAGGAACTGATCCTCTGGATGAGCCCGCGTTTCGGCTTCATCGATCTGGCCGACCGCTTCTGCACCGGCTCCTCGATCATGCCGCAGAAGAAGAACCCGGATGTCCCCGAACTGGTCCGCGGCAAGACCGGTCGCGTCACCGGACACCTGATCGCGCTGCTCACACTGATGAAGTCGCAGCCCCTGGCCTACAACAAGGACAACCAGGAAGACAAGGAGCCGGTGTTCGACACCGTCGACACGCTGGTGGATGCCCTGGCGATCTATGCCGAGATGATGCGCGGTGTCACGGTCGACAAAGCTGCAATGCGCGCTGCGGCGATGCAGGGCTTCGCCACCGCGACCGATCTCGCCGACTATCTGGTCAAGAAGGGCCTCCCGTTCCGCGTAGCGCACGAGGCGGTCGCACGCTGCGTCCGACATGCCGCCGGATTGGGCATCGACCTGGCCCGGCTCGACCTGGAGACGATGCGGAGCTTCTCGCCGTTGATCGCCGAGGACGTATTTTCCGTGCTGACGCTGGAGGGCTCGATCGCGGCCCGCGATCATGTCGGCGGCACCGCGCCCGTGCAGGTGCGGGCGGCGATCCGCGCGGCCCGCGCCGAGCTGGGGGCGTGATGCGCCCCGGCCTGCGCAGGGTGATGACAGCGGTCGGCGCACCCGGGCCAATTCACGGCTCGCGTGCGAATCGGCCCGCGGTGGCGGATCGAATCTGATGTCGCCCTCGCTCTCCGAGCTGTTTTCGCTCGCCGGACGGACCGCGGCCGTCACCGGCGCCAATTCCGGCATCGGGCGGACCATCGCGCTCGCGCTCGCGGATGCCGGCGCCAACGTCGTGCTCATCGCCCGCGACCGGGTTCGCCTCGAAGCTGTCGCGCGCGAGATCGAAGGCCGCGGCGGCGCGGCGGCCTGGTTCGATTGCGACCTTGCCGCGCGCGGCCGCCTTGCCGATGTCGCCGTCCGGGCGGCAAAAGGGTTCGGCGCTCCTGACATATTGGTAAACGCAGCCGCCATCAACCTGCGCCCCCCCATCGAGCGGCTGACCGAGCGCGAGTGGGACACCACCATGGCCCTCAATCTCGATGCGCCGTTCTTGCTGGCGCAGGCATTGGCGCCAGCGATGGCCGCCCGCGGCTGGGGGCGCATCATCAATCTCGCGTCGCTGCAGTCGGTGCGCGCCTTCGGCAACAGCGGCGCCTACGGCGTCTCGAAAGCCGGGGTCGCACAGCTCACCCGGGTGTTGGCCGAAGGCTGGTCGCCGCGCGGCGTCAACGTCAACGCCATCGCGCCGGGGTTCTTTCCCACGCCCCTGACGCGCGGCGTCTTCGACGATCCGGAGAAGGCGCGTGCCATGGCGGCACGGACCATGATCGGACGCAACGGCGAACTCGACGACCTGCGCGGCACCGCGGTGTTCCTTGCCTCGCGCGCGTCCGACTACATCACCGGACAGGTGCTCTTCGTCGACGGGGGCTTCTCCGCCGGTTGAGAGGACAACCCCCCCAGCCTTCCTGCGGTCGGCACCCCCCAATGGGGGGCCAGCTCGCTTGGGGCGGCCCGGCGCAAGCTGAACCCCCCCAGCCTGCCTCCGGTCGCCCCCCCAAATGGGGAGTTTATTTGGGGCGCTATCTGTACCGTGGGGTCATTCAAGAAAAAGACATTCTGCGCCGTGAAGACGGGCAGGTGAATTTTAGATACCGTGACGCCAAGAGCGGCAAGATGCAGCTGCGCACCCTCGACGGTGCTGCGTTTTTGTGGCTGCTGCTGCAGCATGTTTTGCCCAAGGGTTTCAGGCGAGCACGCAACTTTGGTTTTTTACACCCCAA
>JAYTTO010000187.1:0-2463 GCA_043744975.1 Betaproteobacteria bacterium
CGTGGCTTCCGCGGTGGGTGAGGGCAGCATGGCGATCGCGTTCGTGCACCAGTACCTGCAGCACGACGGGGCACTGTCGCGCCACTGATACCGGAAAGCCGCCGGTCGCTCAGGGCCCGCCAGGGGGCCGCGCGCGTCCTTTCGGGGGCCGCTCCCTGGCGTTCGTTGTACCCGCACTCTCGCTCGTCAGCAAGGACACGAAATCGTCCACCTCGCCGCGCGAACGGGTCGCCGGGGTCCGCACCAGATAGTAGGCGCGGTCGGTCACCGATCTCGACCTGAACGGCGCCACGAGCGATCCGTCGGCGATCAGGTTCCCGATCAGTTGGCACCGGCCCAACGCGACGCCCTGGCCGGCAAGAGCGCCTCGGATAGCTTGGTCGTAGTGGCTGAAACGCAGGGCGTCGGCGGGCTTTAGCACCGGGAACCCCGCTGACTCCAGCCATACGCTCAACTCCAACCACGGGATGACACCGGTGGCATCCTCGAAGTGAAGCAGGGTGTGATGGCGGAGGTCGGCGGGCGTCTTCAGCGGCCGAAGCCGATCCTTCAGCATCGACGGACTGCACACCGGCGTGATCTCTTCGCCGAACAGGCGCACCCAGTCCGATGCGGCCGCTGCCGTCGACGAATAGCGGATCGCCAGATCGATCCGCTCGCGGTCCAGCTGTAGCCTGAACGCGATTAAAGGGACCGGGCTCGAGCCTGGCCCCTTTTTGATTCAGTCGGTCGGTCGCAGCAGCGGAAACAAGATCACGTCGCGGATGCTCGGGCTGTCGGTGAGCAACATCACCAACCGGTCGATGCCAATACCTTCGCCGGCCGTCGGAGGCAACCCGTACTCCAATGCGCGGATGTATTCGGCGTCGAAGAACATCGCTTCCTCGTCGCCGGCCTCTTTGGCGCGTGCCTGGGCGGCGAAGCGCTCGGCCTGATCTTCGGGGTCGTTCAGTTCCGAGAAGCCGTTGGCGATCTCGCGGCCGGTGATGAACAGCTCGAAGCGATCGGTGACGGCGGGATTGGCATCGTTCGCGCGGGCCAGCGGCGAGACGTCGGTCGGATGCGCCACGATGAACGTGGGCTGCATCAGCTTGTCTTCGGTGGTTTCTTCGAACAGCTTCAACTGCAGCATGCCGATGCCGTCGGTCGGAAACGTTTCGACCTTGCGTGCCGTCAGCAGCGCGCGCACCTTCGCCGGATCGGCGAGGTCTTCCGGCGAATACTGCGGCTGATACTGGTGGATCGCTTGCGCCATGGTCAGGCGGTCGAAGCGCCGCCCGAGATCGATCTCGGTGCCCTGATAGGTGATCGCCGTGGTGCCGAGCGTCTGCTGCGCCACGGTGCGGATCAGTTCCTCGGTCAGGTCCATCAGGTACTCATAGTCCTGGTAGGCCTCGTAGAACTCCAGCATCGTGAATTCAGGGTTGTGGCGGGTCGAGATGCCTTCGTTGCGGAAGTTGCGGTTGATCTCGAACACCTTCTCGAAGCCGCCCACCACCAGCCGCTTCAGATACAGCTCGGGCGCGATGCGCAGGAACATCGGCAGGTCGAGGGCGTTGTGGTGCGTCTTGAACGGCTTGGCCGCGGCGCCACCCGGGATCGGATGCATCATCGGCGTCTCGACTTCAAGATAGCCGCGCTCGACGAAGAACTCGCGCACGCCCTGCACGATGCGCGAGCGCTTGATGAACACGGCGCGCGAATCGGCGTTGGTGATCAGGTCGACATGCCGATGGCGATACTTCTGCTCCTGGTCGGTGAGTCCATGGAACTTCTCCGGCAGCGGTTGCAGCGACTTCGCGAGCAGGCGCAGTTCGGTCACCTTGACCGACAGTTCGCCAGTGCGGGTGCGGAACAGCGTGCCGCGCGCGCCGAGGATGTCGCCCAGGTCCCAGTGCTTGAAGGCCTCGTAGACGGCTTCCGGGATCGCATCGCGTGTGATGTAGAGCTGGATGCGGCCCGACATGTCCTGCAAGGTCGCGAAGCTCGCCTTGCCCATGACCCGCTTCAGCATCATCCGTCCGGCGACCGCCACCGGGACCGGGGTCGCTTCGAGGACGTCGTTTTCTTTGCCGTCGCCCGTGACGTGTAGTTCTCCGGCGAGGTCGGCGCGGCGGAAATCGTTGGGAAAGGCCGGGCCGGCAGCGCGGAGCGCCGTCAGCTTGGCGCGGCGCTCCTCGACGATCTGGTTGGTGTCAGTCGGGGGGGGCTGCGGCTGTTCGCTCATGGTGGTGGTGGTGAATTGGAGATCGATGCTGCTATACACCCTGTTTCAGGCTCGCCGCGATGAACTGGTCGAGGTCGCCGTCGAGCACGCCCTGGGTGTTGCCGACCTCGACGTTGGTGCGGAGGTCCTTGATGCGTGACTGGTCGAGCACATACGAGCGGATCTGGTGGCCCCAGCCGACGTCGGTCTTGCCGTCTTCCATCGCCTGTTTCTCCTCGTTGCGCTTGCGTAGCTCC
>JAYTTO010000188.1:0-7629 GCA_043744975.1 Betaproteobacteria bacterium
TCGATCTCGGCGCGGATCTCCTCGGGCGTCATCGGCTCCAGCGGCTCGGCTGCCAGCATGGCGCGCGCTGCTTTCATCCGATCGATGCGATCGGCGCGCAACCGATCACGCAAGATGATCTCGATCTTCTCAGGCGCCAGCAGCCCGGCGCGGGCTGCCTCCTGGGCAAGTGCGTCGGGCAAAGTGATTTGCACGGTGGTCATAGTCAGGCTTCCTGCGAGTTCATGTCCTTGGCCCGGACACAGACAGTCCCTGCGGACTGTCTGTGCCTGGCGAAGGACAGCGGATTCCGGCCGCTGGCGGCCCGGCGCTGCGCCGCCGCGGGCGGACGGCAGTGCTGGTGCTGGCGTTCGCACTGCATGCCGGGACGGCGGTTGCCGGCACCCAGCTCTACGAGCCGCTGTCGGCATCCGTGCAGTCGCAACTCCAGCGCACGATCGCCGACCGCGCGCCGGCGCGGCTCGCGTTCAACGATCGTTACGAGGGCCAGGTATGGCTGAGGGTGATGTCGGGTCGCCTCGCCCGGCACGTTCCGGACGAGACGGCGCGGAGCGAACTGCTCACGGCCATCCATTACGAGGCGGCGCGCGCCGGCCTGGACCCGCAACTGGTGCTGGGCGTGATCCACGTCGAGAGCCGGTTCCGCAAGTACGCGGTGTCCACCGCCGGCGCGCGCGGCTTCATGCAGGTGATGCCGTTCTGGCTCGGCACCATCGGCCGGCCCGAGCACAACCTGTTCAACCTCCGGACCAATCTCCGCTACGGCTGCACCATCCTGCGCCACTACCTGGACATCGAGAACGGCAATGTCTATCGCGCCCTCGGGCGCTACAACGGCAGCCTGGGCCGTCCCGAGTATCCGTCGCTGGTGAAGCAGGCTTGGGAAGGGGTCTGGGCGTATTCGCCCGGCGGCGTCCGCTAGATGACAACCCCCCCAGCCTTCCTGCGGTCGGCACCCCCCGATGGGGGCTGCTTGCTTGGGGCGGCCCGGCGCGGCGCATGACAACCCCCCAGCCTTCCTGCGGTCGGCCCCCCCGATGGGGGCTGCTTGCTTGGGGCGGCCCGGCGCGCGCGCGACGCGGGCTTCAGGTCGATGCGAGCAACTGATCGACCGACATTCCGGCCGCGTCATCGATGACGCGGCCCAGCATCCCGACCAGTTCGTCGATCGCGGGCACAGGCTTGCCGGCGCCCGCATCCGCGTCGCTGAACACGAACTCGCGATAGACCTCCGCCACCGGGAGCGCGCGCAGATCGCGTGCGGCCAGCCAGCCGGCATCGGCGCCGCGCGCAATCCATCCGCGCCCCGCCATCCGCTCCAGCACCGCCTCGGCATCCTCCAGCGCCAGTCCGGCCTCGACGACGAGTCGTTCGTCCCGCGGCACTTCACCCCGAAGCTGGCCGGCCCGGATGGCACCCAGCAATTGCAACGCATCGACGAATCGCGCGCCGGGCACATGGCGGGTTCTCCATCCGCCCGTGCGCAGGTAGGGCAGCGACGCCGTCACCACCGCGCCGGCGAGCACGACAACCCACGACAGGTAGATCCAGAGGAGAAAAACCGGCAGGCCCGCGAACGCGCCGTACACCAGCTTGTAGCTGCCGAACTCGGTGACGAACCGCGCGAACCCTGCCTTCATCGCCTCGAACGCGAGGCCGGCCAGTACGCCGCCGACCGCGGCGTCGGACAGGGCTACCGGCCGATTCGGCACCGTCCGGTACAGGAAGCCCAGTGCCGCACAGGTGAGTACGGTCGCGACGACTCGAAACAGCAAGGCACTGCCCGCGCCCGCCTGGAGAATGCCGAGCGAGGAACTCACCAGCCACGACGTCGCATACAGGCTGGCGCCGATCAGCAGCGGCCCGACTGTGAGCACGGTCCAGTAGACGAGGATGCGCCGCAGCAGCGGCCGCTGGCGCCGGACCCGCCAGATGCGGTTGAACACACGGTCGATCGTGAGCATCAGGATGATCGCGGTCACCGCCAGCGCCGCGATGCCGAGAGTGGTCAGGCGCGACGCCTTGTCGGCGAACTGTTGCATGTAGACCGTGATCAGCTTGCTCGCGGCGCCGGGAACGAAATTGGCGACGATGAAGGTCTTGAGCGTGGCCGTCACGCCACCGAACATCGGAAACGCCGACATGACGGTGATCACGATGGTGATGAGTGGCACCAGCGCGAGCAGCATCGTGAACGTGAGGCTGCCCGCGACCTGATCCAGATCCTCCTCGAGGAAACGGCGGTACAGGAAGCGGACGAAGCCGCGCAGGGTCTGCAGTCGGGTGGGCATCGATGGCACGGGGAGCTGAGCGCAATCCGGGTTTTATAGTAAGTTGCGAACTTGTGCAGCCGGTACCAGCCAGTCGTCCATGCCCGAGATTCTCGTCCTCTATTACAGCCACACCGGATCGGTGCGCGAAATGGCGCAACTCGTGGCGCGCGGCGTCGCCCAGGTCCCGACGGCGAGCGCGCGCGTCCGCGCGGTGCCGAAGGTATCCACGGTGACCGAGGCTGTCGAGCCCTTGGTGCCGGACACCGGGGCACCCTACGCCGAATTGCGCGATCTCGAAGAATGCGCCGGCGTGGTGGTCGGCAGCCCGACGCGCTTCGGCAACATGGCCGCGCCCATGAAGTACTTCTGGGACTCGACCGGGGCACTGTGGTCGCGCGGTGCGCTGGTCGGCAAGCCCGGCGCCGTATTCACCTCGACCTCGAGCCTGCATGGCGGACACGAATCGACGCTGCTGTCGATGATGGTGCCGCTGCTCCATCACGGCATGCTGATCGTCGGCATCCCGTACACCGTTGGCGATGTCGGCAGCACCGGCACCGGTGGCGGGCCTTACGGCGCCAGCCACTGGAGCGGGGTCGACGGCGGCAAGCCGATCAGCGACGAGGAGCGGCGCATCTGCCTGGCGCTCGGCCGTCGCGTGGCGGAAACGTCGATCATGGTGGGCGGCCGGGCGTGACCCATGTCGCCTGATCCGATCCGTCCGGCGCGCCAACTGCTGCGGTCCCTGCGCAGCGGCGTGCTGTCCACGCACTCGGTCCGGTTCGTCGGCCACCCTTTCGGTTCGGCACTGCCGTATGCCGTCGACCCCGCCGGACGGCCGCTCCTGCTCATCAGCGATCTTGCCGCACACACGCACAACCTGCGCGAGAACCCGGCGGCCAGCCTGTGCGCGCATCAGGCCGACGTGATCACGGGCGGACGGGTCACTCTGGTCGGCGATGCCGTGCGCGTCGACGACCCTGATGCGCTCGCACGTTTCGTCCGCCTGGTTCCCGCCGCCGCCGGCTACGCCGGCTTCGGTGACTTCCACCTGTATCGCCTGGAGCCGGTCGGCGGGCACTACGTCGGCGGCTTCGGCACTATCCACGGCTTCGACCGCGACGCGTGGGTGGTCGCCGTTGCCGCCCTCGCCACCGCGGAAGCCGACATCGTCGAACACATGAACCAGGACCACATGCAGACCCTGCGCGAGTATTGCCGCCATCAGCACAGCCTGACCCCCGGGCAGGTCGAGATGCTCACCATCGATGCCGACGGGTTCGATGTGATGGCAGACGGCAGCGTGCTGCGATTCGCGTTCGAGCAACCGGTCACCGACGCGGCCCAGGCGCGGGCGCAGTTGGTGGCCATGGCGCACGCCGCACGGGCCAATGGCCATGAGTGATGCCGGCGGCCGCGCGGGACTGCCGGCGCTGCGCCTGTTCGCCTATCTCCTGACGTGCAGCGCGCTGATCGCGCTCATCTTCCTGTGCCTCGCCTGGGAGACGTTGCTGGCGCCGCTACGGCCGGGCGGCTCGTGGCTGGTGCTCAAGGCCGTGCTGCTGCTGGTGCCGCTGTTCGGCATCCTGCGTGAACGCCTCTACACCTACCAGTGGCTGAGCCTGCTGTCGCTCGGTTACTTCTGCGAGGGCACGGTGCGGGCATGGTCCGACACCGGTCTGTCGCGACGGCTGGCGGCAGCGGAAGTGGTGCTCTCGCTGCTCCTGTTCGCGGGCTGCCTGCTCTACGCCTACCGCCGACGCCGGCCGGCAACCTGACGCATCGGCGGTCGCGCGGACGCTGCCCGCATGGCTCGCCGTGGCCGGTTCGCACCCACCCCGTCGGGTCCCCTGCATTTCGGCTCCCTGGTGGCGGCGGCCGGCAGTTTTCTCGACGCCCGTGCCGACGGCGGCGAGTGGCATGTGCGCATCGACGATCTCGATCCCCCGCGGGTGATGCCGGGCGCCGAAGCGTCGATCCTGGCAACACTCGAATCGCTCGGGTTCGCCTGGGACGGGCCGGTCGTGCGGCAGAGTGGGCGCACCGCCGCGTACGAGGATGCCCTCGCGACGCTCCGCGCCAGCGCCAGGCTCTACGACTGCACCTGCTCCCGCACCGATATCGCGCGCGCCGGCCTGGTGGGCATCGATGGCCCGCGTTACCCGGGTACCTGCCGGGGGCGGACAGTGACGGACCGGGCCCATGCCGTCCGGCTGGACGTGCGCGGCGTGACCGTTGCATTCGAAGATGCCCTGCAGGGCCAGGTCGTTCAGGAACTCCATGCCGCAACCGGCGACCCGGTATTGAGGCGAGCCGACGGGGTGCATTCCTATCCTCTCGCTTGCGTCGTCGACGATGGAATCGACGGTTTCACCGACATTGTCCGCGGCGCCGATCTGCTGGACTCCACGCCCCGCCAGATCCACCTGCAACGGCTGCTCGATTTGCCGACTCCGGCCTACGTGCACCTGCCGGTGGCGCTGGATCCGGCCGGCAACAAGCTCTCCAAGCAGACCCTGGCGCCGGCGGTGGCGTCGGCCGACTGGTGGGTGACGCTGGCGCCCGTCCTTGCCTTCCTCGGGCACCCGCCGCCGGCCGACCTCCGCGCCGGCACTCTGGTCGATTTCTGGGTCTGGGCCATCGCAGCGTGGGACCGGGAGCACATTCCCCGGTCCCGGTCGGCGCCTGCGCCCGCATCGGTCACCCCCGCCTGAACACCGCTGCCGCACTGCACATGCGCACGTCGGCACGATTTCTGTGCCAAAGGGCTTGACATAGGAGTTGGAGGCCACCATGATCCATTGGTGCGCTGCAATACATCCAACCCCCGGGCCGTATCGGAGCAGCTACTCGCCACGCTCCCAGCGAACCCTAGCACCGGGAGTCCAAGTCAACTATCCACCGACAGGATCCACCGCAATGACCACGTTTCCCCAGGAGTTCAGCACGGTTGCCAAGGCCCAGATCGACGGCGTCATTCGTGCCGCCACCCTCGCTGCCGAGAGCGCCGAGAAGATCGCCACGGTCCAGATGAAGGCCGCAAAGACGTCGTTCGACGACAGCGTGAAGCAGATCAAGGCGTTCTCTTCGGTCAAGGAACCGGCCGAACTGCAAGCGCTCGGCGCCAAATTTTCGCAGCCCGGTCTGGAGAAGGCCACCGCCTACGCCAAGGAACTCTACGACAGCGTAACCTCCAGCTCGACCGAATTCGTCAAGCTGGTTGAAGAGCAGATCGCTTCGGTCAACAAGCAGACGATCGTTGCCGTCGACGCGATGCTGAAGAATGCGCCCGCCGGCAGCGAGCCGATAGTCGCCGCCTTCAAGCAGGCGATGGGCGTCGCGAACGAAGCCTACGACAGCTTCCTCAAGTCGTTCCACGCGCTGAGCAGCACGGTCGAGAGCACCATCGCTGCCGCCGCCGAACCCGCCGCGACCAGCCGCAAGAAGTAAGCACCCCGTGCATCCGGCCGGAAACGGCCGGATGCACGGCAGCACAAAAGCCGCCTGAGCCCCGCTCCGGCGGCTTTTTTCATGGTTCATCGGGCGGTGGCGGATGTTCCAGACGCGCCCCGCCGACAGCCGGTGCCACCACCCTCTAGCGCTTGTCTTCGTCCGTCGGTGCCCGCACCGGAAAATCCTGCGGCACCGGATAGGTCGGGTACGCCTCGTGGAACGTCGCCATCTGCCGGATTGCATCCTCCCGGGCGCCGGACTGCCATAGACGCCGGATGAACCCGAGCCAGGCGCCGGGATCGCTGCGGAACAACTTCGACAGACTTTGCAATGCTTCGGCGCGTTCCTGGGCTCGCGCGGCGGCGGACTGCGTATCCAGCTCCCGCGCCTCCCTGCGCAACGACTTTGCCATCGGCAACGGTGGCGCGGCCGGGGCAACCGCGTCGGCCTGGCTTCGCGCGGCAGACGGCGGTCCCGCGACGGCGCCGGTCGCGGTCCGGGCGCGCTCTTCAGCCGGTGCCGGCGTGGCCGGCGGGATTGCCCCGACCGCGGCGGCCGGCAGTTCGGCCTTGGCCGACGGCTGCGCCGCGTTGGCGTTGTCGGCGGGTACGGCGGTGCTGTCCCGCGACTGCCGATAGTCGTGCAAGCCGAGATCCGGCTCCCGGGGCATGCGCGACGACCGCGGCAACCTCTTCCCTACTGCCGACTCCTCCCGCTGCGGCAGCAACGATGACGGCGCCGGCGGGGCGACCTTCTGATCGGCCATCGGTCCGGCGGGCGTCGAGTCCCCCGGCATCGCCGCCGGACTCATGGCGGCCGGACCCTTCGCGCGGTTCGGGAGCGGATCGACGAGGCTCCGCTCACCGGTATCCCGCAGCATCGCGAGCATCGCGCTCGTCGTCAGGACCAGCACCGCCGCGATCGACACCGGAACGCGCAGACGCCGCCACCAGATGCTGCCCGGGGCTGGCGGTGTCGCATCCACTGCGTGCCATGCCACGGCCCGGATGCGCGCGTCGGCCGCCGCCGACGGCGCCTCGGCAGCGGTCGCGTTCGCGTAGCGTCGGCGCAGCGCAGCGGTCTGCGCCAGCATGGCGTCCAGGTCCGGATCCGGCGGGAAGTCAGGCTCAGCCATCGGCGAGTTGCCCGCGCAGGCGATTGAGGGCGTAGCGCAGGCGGCTCTTGGCGGTCTCCCGCCCCACGCCGGTCAGCGCCGCAATCTCTTCCAGGGTCATGTCACCTTCCTGATGCAGCAGGAACGCCTCCCGCTGCGCGGGCGGCAATGCTTCCACGGCGGCGACGATCGATTCGACGCGCCGCCTCATGCCGACCACATTGTCCGGCTGTTCCCGCTGCGGCGCGGCCAGTGTCTGCCCGAAGGCTGCGCCGACCTCGTCGTCGAGCGAAAACGCGATGCGTCCGTCGCGCCGCATGACGTCAATCACCCGGTTGCGCGCGATCTGGAACAGCCAGGTGCGGAACTGTGCCTCGACCCGGTAGCGCCCGCGCGCATTGACCAGGCTGATCCACGCGTCCTGGAATACCTCCTCGGCACGTCCGGCATCGCCGCACAGGCGCAGGCAGAACCGGAACAGTCCCTGGCGATGGCGCGCGTACAGCTCGTCGAACGCGGTGGCGTCTCCGTCGCGATAGCGCAGCATCAGCGTTTCGTCGTCAGCGTCCTCGTGCGCCATGCTGCCGAGTGTATCGAAGCGGCAGCCCGATGCGGGGTCCGTCGGACGATTCGACTCAGGACGGCCGCCCATGAACCTTCATCCTATTTTCCTCAGTTGTCCCGGAGGACAAGTGCCGGAAACGTAGACTTGACGCGGGTTTAGTGCGAGTTCGAGGGGGCACCAAATGGGTGAGCAGAAATTTTCCATGAAACCGGTGGTTCAGGCCT
>JAYTTO010000189.1:0-9319 GCA_043744975.1 Betaproteobacteria bacterium
TCGCTTCTTCCTGGATGATGCGCAGGATGTGCAAGGCGGAAGACTCGATGCCGCGGATGTGGCCGATGCCGCTGCAACGCGGGCAGGGCATGTAGTTGCCTTCACCCAGGCTGGGTGCCAAACGCTGGCGCGACAATTCCAGCAGGCCGAAGCGCGAGATCTTGGCGGTCTGCACCCGGGCGCGGTCGTAATGCAGCGCGTCGCGCAGACGGTTCTCGACGTCACGCTGGTTCTTGGCCGACTCCATGTCGATGAAGTCGATCACCACCAGGCCGCCCAGGTCGCGCAGGCGCAACTGGCGGGCGATTTCGTCGGCAGCTTCGAGATTGGTGTTGAGAGCGGTGGCCTCGATGTCGAAGCCCTTGGTAGCGCGGGCCGAGTTGACGTCGACCGAGACGAGCGCTTCGGTGTGGTCGATCACGACCGAGCCGCCGGAGGGCAGTTGCACCTGGCGCGAATACGCCGTCTCGATCTGGTGCTCGATCTGGAAGCGCGAGAACAGCGGGACGTCGTCGTTGTAGAGCTTCACCCGGGTCACGTTGCCGGGCATCACGTGGCCCATGAACTGCCGGGCCTGCTCGAAGATCGCTTCGTTGTCGACCAGCAGTTCGCCGATGTCGGGCTGGAAGTAGTCGCGGATGGCGCGGATGACGAGCGAGCTTTCCTGGTAGATCAGGAAGGCGCCGCCCTGCAGGCGCGAGGCGTTCTCGATCGCGGTCCAGAGCTGGAGCAGATAGCTCAGGTCCCAGCCGAGTTCCTCGACGCTGCGGCCGATGCCGGCGGTGCGCGCGATGATGCTCATGCCCTGGGGCACGTCGAGCTGGTTGATGGTGTCGCGGAGTTCGTTGCGGTCTTCGCCTTCGACCCGCCGGGAGACACCGCCGCCGCGTGGGTTGTTGGGCATGAGCACAACGTAGCGGCCGGCAAGACTGATGTAGGTGGTGAGGGCGGCACCCTTGGTGCCGCGTTCGTCCTTGTCTACCTGGACGATGAGTTCCTGGCCTTCACGGCACGCCTCCTTGATGGTGGCACGGGAGGCATCGACGCCGTCGGCAAAGAATTGCCGGCTGATCTCCTTGAACGGGAGAAACCCGTGGCGGTCGGCGCCGTAATCGATGAATGCCGCTTCGAGACTGGGTTCTATGCGGGTGATGATTCCTTTGTAGATATTGCCCTTGCGTTGTTCCTTGCCAGTGGTTTCGATGTCGAGGTCGATCAGTTTCTGACCATCGACGATGGCGACGCGGATTTCTTCCTGTTGCGTCGCGTTGAACAGCATGCGCTTCATTGGGTGTGTTCTCCCGCGCTCGGATACCACGGGATTTCCCACGCCGGACGCCTTCGTGCGTACCGGGGACGCTTGTTATCCGTCTGAACGGCGGCTCATGCGATGTGGCCCTTTAACGAACAACAGGTTGCGGGTTGTCTTGCGGGATGCGGCTCTGGGAGCGGCATCGCGGGACTGGTCGGGTGCTGAGAGCGCGTTTATCGACTACCATCGCTGCTTGCCTGGGTGAGCGACGTTAACCCTCAGAGGGACTGTTACCGATGCGGCAAACAGCTTCGCCGCATTGCGGTGCAATCGCGAGAATGCGCGTCGGGACAGAGGTTCTAGCTTTGTTCAAGCCTGCCGCATTTGACAGCGCACCGGGCCGGAGTATATGCAGAATGAAAGGCTTGAGTAAAGAATCCGTCAACTGGCTGGAGCTGGACGAGACGTCCGACGGCCAGCGCATCGACAATTTCCTGCTGCGGGTGCTCAAGGGAGTTCCGAAGAGCCACGTCTACCGCATCCTGCGCAGCGGCGAAGTCCGCGTGAATAGTCGACGGGTCCAGCCGACCGAGCGGCTGCACACCGGCGACCGGATTCGCGTCCCGCCCATCTCGATTTCCGAACCGGCTGCCAAACCCGCCCCCGGCGGTCCGCCGTTAGCCGGAGAGACCCTGTTCGAAGACGAGTCTCTGCTCGTCATCGCCAAACCGGCCGGCGTCGCGGTGCATGGCGGCAGCGGCATTGCCTTCGGCGTGATCGAACGCCTGCGGTCGCAACGGCCTGAACTGAAGTTCCTCGAACTGGTGCACCGCCTCGACAAAGACACCTCGGGCGTCCTGCTGCTCGCAAAGAAACGCGCGGCGCTCGTGGGCCTGCACGAACAGATTCGTGAAGGCCGCACCGGCAAGCGCTATCTGACGCTGGTTCACGGCGCCTGGCACAACGCCAAGCAGACGGTGCGGCTGGCGCTCGAACGGCACGTGCTCGCCTCGGGTGATCGCCGGGTGGCGGTCAGCGACGACGGCAAGGCCTCGATCACCACCTTCCGCCGCGAGCGGGCGGTCGGCGCCTTCACCCTGCTCGAAGCCGAGCTTCGCACCGGCCGCACTCACCAGATCCGCGTGCACCTGTCGCACCTCGGATTTCCCATCGCAGGCGACGATAAGTACGGCGACTTCACGCTCAACAAAAAGCTCGCCCCGCAAGGGCTAAAACGCATGTTCCTGCACGCCCGCCGCTTCGAGTGCGAGCACCCCGCCACCAAGGAAAAGCTCGTGTTCGAGGCGCCGCTCGCCACCGACTTGCAAACCTTCCTCGACCGCCTGGAGTCGGGCACCGCCAAGGGACCGCTGCATTGATCCGCTATCCGGTACTGCTGTTCGACTGGGACGGCACCCTGAGCGACTCGGCCGCGCTGATCGTGCGCAGCATCCAGCGCTCAGCCGTTGACCTCGCCCTGCCGGTGCCCACCGATGCCGAGGCCAGCTACATCATCGGGCTCGGACTGATCGATTCGATGCGCCACCTGTTTCCCGGACTGGAGTCCGACGCCTACCCGAGGGTGGCCGATCGCTACAAGGTGCACTGGCTCGCGGGGCACGGCGAAGTCGCCCTGTTCCCGGGCGTGGAGGCGGGCCTCGCCGCGCTCAAGGCGCGTGGTCATCGGCTGGCCGTGGCAACCGGCAAGAGCCGCAAGGGGCTCGACGCCGCCCTCGCGCAGACCGGACTCGCCCGCTACTTCGATTTGTCCCGCTGCGCGGACGAAGGCGAACCCAAGCCGCATCCGGGCATGCTGCTGCATCTGCTCGATGCCTTCGGCGTCGAGGCCGGGACGGCGCTGATGGTCGGCGACACTACGCACGACCTCGACATGGCCTCGGCGGCCGGTGTCGACGGGCTCGCGGTGGCGTACGGCGCGCATCCGGAGGAGCATCTCGCCACCTCGCCGCGGGTGCACTGTGTCGATACCCCGGCAGCGCTATGGACATGGCTGAACGAGAACGCCTGATCTGCCCGGCGGCGGCGCTACCCGACGGTGGCACCGGGGTGCGCTTCGAAATCGACTGGCATGGCGACAAGGCGCCGGCATTCGCGGTACGGTTCGCCGGGCGCGTGCATGCCTATCTGAACCGCTGTGCGCACGTGCCGATCGAACTCGACTGGATGGAAGGGCAGTTCTACGACCTGACCGGGCACTATCTGATCTGTTCGACGCACGGCGCCACCTACCTGCCCGACACCGGCCGCTGCATCGGCGGCCCGTGCCGCGGCGCCATCCTGACCAAGCTGCCCGTCACCGAGCGCGGCGACGGCGTCTATCTCATCGAGGACACTCCCTCTTATGGCTGAAGACTCTTCGGGCAACAATGCCGGCCGCGAGGCCGAACCCTGGGAACGCGATGTGTTGCGCCAATTGGCTCAGGCGGCGCTGGTCGAGCAGCGCCGGGCGCGGCGCTGGGGCATCTTCTTCAAGAGCCTCGGTTTCCTCTACCTGTTCGCCGTGCTGGTAGTGGCGCTCGGCTGGCTGGGGAGCCGCGAGGTCACGCGCCACGGCAAGCACACCGCGCTGGTGCAACTCTCGGGCGTCATCGACAGCGAGTCGGGTGCGAGCGCCGACAACATCAACGCCGGGCTGCAGGATGCCTTCGCCGACGCCAATACCCAGGGGGTCATCCTGCGCATCAACAGCCCGGGCGGCAGTCCGGTGCAGGCGCACGCCATCAACGGCGAGATCCGTCGGCTCCGAGCCAAGTATCCGGCGATCCCGCTCTACGCCGTGGTCGACGATATGTGCGCCTCGGGCGGTTACTACGTCGCGGTCGCGGCCGACCGCATCTACGTGAGCAAGGGCAGCCTGGTCGGGTCCATCGGCGTGCTGATGGACGGCTTCGGTTTCACCGGCGCCATGGAAAAGCTCGGGGTCGAGCGCCGGTTGATCACGGCGGGCGCCAACAAGGGCTTCCTGGACCCGTTCTCGCCGATGTTGCCGCAGCAGCGCCAGCATGCGGAGCGCATGCTCGCCGAGATCCACCAGCAGTTCATCGCGGTGGTGCGCGAGGGCCGCGGCAAACGGCTCAAGGAAGACAACGACACCTTCAGCGGCCTGTTCTGGACCGGCGAGCGCAGCGTCGAACTCGGGCTGGCCGACGCCTTCGGCGACAGCGCCTATGTGGCGCGCGAGGTGATCAAGGCGGAGAACGTCGTCGACTTCACGCCACACGAAAATATCGCCGAACGCTTCGCCAAGCGCTTCGGTGCGGCCATGGCCGAAGGGCTGGTCAGGATGACCGGCGTGACGTCGACGCGCGTGCGCTGAGCGCAGGCTCGGCCTGCAACAGGAACACCGCCGGGCGCTTGTCGAGCGGCGGTGCGGTCGTGCCCCGCCAGTCGGCGACGCTGCGCACGAGAATGGTCTCGCCGGGCAGCGTGAGATCGGCGGCGACGCCGATACGCGTGCCCGGCAGGCAGGTCGCGACCATCGCGCCCAACAGCGCCGCCCCGCGATAGGGCGTCTCGATGAAGAGCTGGGCGCTGCCGTCCCGCGCGGAGTCGGCTTCGATCGCGGCCAGCCGCGCGGCGCGCGCGGCCGCGTCGGTCGGCAGATAGCCGTGGAACCGGAACGACTGCCCGTTCATTCCGGATGCCATCAGCGCGAGGACCAGCGCATTGGGCCCGACCAGCGGGACGACCCGCACGCCGCGCCGGTGGGCCAGCGCGACCAGCGCCGCGCCCGGATCGGCAATGGCAGGGCAACCGGCTTCGGACACGATCCCGCCGTCCTGCCCGGCCAGGACCGGGCAGAGCAGGGCATCGATCGCGTCCGGCGGCGTGTGCTCGTTCAGTTCGGCGAAGACGATCTGCTGGATCGGCACCTCCAGCGGCAGTTGCCCCAGCAGACGGCGCGCGGTGCGGGCATTCTCGGCCACGAAGTAGCGCAGCCGCGCCGCGATCGCCGCTGTCGCTGGCGGCAGGGCGAGGGCCGGGCCAAGCGCACCCAGCGGCATCGGTACCAGGTAGAGCACCCCGGCCGGCGCGGGGCCGGTCACGGAATCCTTACCCCATGAGCGGCGAGCAGTTCAGTCACGGCGATCAGTGGCAGGCCGATCAGGGCGGTTGGATCCGGGGTGTCGATGCGTTCGATCAAGGCGATGCCAAGGCCTTCGGCCTTGGCGCTGCCGGCGCAGTCGAACGGCTGTTCGCGGTCGACATAGCGCTCGATCGATGCGGGATCGAGTCGGCGAAACGTGACCACCGTCTCGACGCTGCGGCCCTGGGCGGCGCCGGTCGCGGCGTCGATGACGCAGACGGCGGTGATGAAACGGACGCGCCGGCCGCTCGCAGCGGTGAGCTGGCGGATGGCGTTCGCGCGGGTGCCGGGCTTGTGGAGTTGCTCGCCATCGAGGTCGGCGACCTGATCCGAGCCTATGATGAGTGCGTCGGGATGATCGCTGACAACTGCCCGGCCCTTGGCTTCGGCCAGGCGCCGGGCCAGAGCGTCCGGCGGTTCACCCGGGGCGGACGCTTCGTCGACGTCCGGCCGGACCACGTCGAAGGCCAGCCCGAGGCGCTCCAGCAGCTGGCGCCGATAGGGTGAGGTCGAGGCGAGGACGATGCGGCGGCCGGTCACGAAAAATGCTCTACGCTTTTGACAGTAAAGGACAAAACTTCTACCATGGTCGGCTTTCGTGAGTAAGCGTTGTGTCTGGGGTACTTGAGTTTGCCTCGGTTGGGCGTCGTGTTGAAGGAAAACTCGACGCGAAGTCGCTGCCACGGCTGGCCAAATTGCTGGACGGTCTGGCCGGCAACGACGACGCCCAGGTTGCCTACGAGGCGGCGGGATTCATACGGAGCGACGGTCATCCGGCGATCCGTTTGCGGGTGGCGGGCCGGCTGATGCTGGCGTGCGGCCTGTGCCTCACCGAATGTCCGTGGTCGTTCGAGTCGGAGCGCGAGCTGGTGTTCATGCCGCAGGATGTGGCCGGCGCGTTCGAAGACGACCCGGAAGATATCTCCGACGTGCTGCCGCTCGAAGGGCCGCTGGCGATCGAGGAACTGGTCGAGGACGAAGTCCTGCTCAGCATGCCGATGGCGCCGGCGCATGCGCCCGGCGGGTGCCCCGAAGGGGCGAAGCCGGAGGCGGCCGGGAGCCCGAATGCGTTCGGGCAGTTGATGGTGCTGAAGCAGGCCGGATCGAAGAAGCATTGATTGAAATCACTGTCCGCCAGTGGCGGACATTTCGGGAGTTGACGACATGGCTGTACAGCAGAACAAGAAATCGCCGTCCAAGCGCGGCATGCACCGGGCGCACGATTTTCTGACGGCACCGTCGCTGGCGGTCGAACCGGTCACGGGCGAAGTGCACCTGCGCCATCACATCAGCCCGAGCGGCTATTATCGCGGCCGGAAGGTCGTCAAGGGCAAGAGCGACTGAGGCCCGGGCGACTGAGTTCCAGACCCCAGGTCTGGTTCGGCGGCTTGTACCTCCCCGATGAGGTCGGATCGCCCGGCACTGCTCTCAGGACGCAGCAGTACGCCGCGCGCGTCCTTTGGGCCGGGGCGGCACCGTGATCCGCATCGCGGTCGATTGTATGGGTGGTGACCATGGCGTGCACGTCACGGTACCGGCGGCCCTCGCTTTCCTGGCCCGTACCCCGGATGCCTCGCTCGTGCTGGTCGGCGACGCATCGGTCGTTGATGCCGAACTGGCGAAGACCCGCGGCGACCGGACCCGGATCCGGGTGCTGCACGCCAGCCAGGTCGTCGCGATGGATGAACCGCCGGCGTCGGCGCTGCGCACCAAACGCGATTCATCGATGCGTCTCGCCATCGATCTGGTGAAGGGCGGCGAAGCGGACTGCGCCGTCAGCGCCGGCAACACCGGCGCGCTGATGGCGATCGCCCGATTCGTGCTCAAGATGCTGCCCGGTGTCGAGCGGCCCGCGATCGCCTCGGCCATGCCGACACAGACCGGCCATACCCTCATGCTCGACCTCGGCGCGAACGTGAACTGCTCGGCGCAGCAACTGCTCCAGTTCGCGGTGATGGGATCGGCCCTGGCCACGATCATGGACACCAAGGACCGGCCCACAGTCGGACTGCTCAATATCGGCGAGGAAGACATCAAGGGCAACGACGTCGTGAAGGAGGCCGCCGAACTGTTGCGCGCGAGCGACCTCAACTTCCACGGCAACATCGAAGGCGACGACATCTACAAGGGCACCACCGATGTGGTCGTCTGCGACGGCTTTGTGGGCAATGTCGCGCTGAAGAGTTCCGAAGGGCTCGTGCGCATGCTCGCCGTCTATCTGCGCGAGGAGTTCACCCGCTCGTGGTTCACGCGGTTCGCCGCTCTGGTGTCGCTGCCGGTGATCAATGCGTTCAAGCGCCGCGTCGATCCGCGCCGCTACAACGGCGCGAGCCTGCTCGGCCTGCGTGGCATCGTCGTCAAGAGCCACGGCTCGGCCGACAGCGTCTCGTTCCAGTCCGCCATCGAACGCGCCTACCAGGAGGCCAGGAGCGATCTGCCCAAGCTGATCAGCCGGCACATGGAGGCTTTGCAGGAGCGGGCAACGACGTGATCCATTCGCGCATCACCGGCACCGGCTCGTATCTGCCCGAAAAGGTGCTCACCAACGCCGATCTCGAGCGGATCGTCGATACTTCCGACGAATGGATCCGGTCACGCACCGGCATCACCGAGCGTCACATCGCCGCCGACCACGAACTCTGCAGCGATCTCGCCTTCAACGCGGTCCGCGCGGCCATCGCCGCTGCCGGCGTCGCGCCGGCGGACATCGGACTCATCATCGTCGCCACCACCACGCCGGACATGATCTTCCCCAGCACGGCCTGCGCGTTGCAGGCGAAGCTCGGCATCGCCGGCTGCCCGGCGTTCGATGTGCAGGCGGTGTGCAGCGGCTTCGTCTATGCGCTGGCGACCGCCGACCTGTTCATCCGCGCCGGTCACTGCAAGCACGCGCTCGTCGTCGGGGCCGAGGTGTATTCGCGCATCCTCGACTGGACCGACCGCAGCACCTGCGTCCTGTTCGGCGACGGCGCCGGCGCGGTGGTGCTGTCGGCTGCCGATACGCCGGGCATTCTAGGCTCGCGGCTGCACGCCGACGGCTCCCACCTGGGGATCCTGTCGGTGCCCGGGCAGGTGCGCAACGGTGTGGTCACCGGTTCGCCATTCGTCACAATGGAAGGCAACGCCGTGTTCCGGTTCGCCGTGCGCGTGCTCGCCGACGTGGTCGACGAACTGTTGCCCGCGTGCGGGCTCGCGCGCACCGACATCGACTGGCTGATTCCGCATCAGGCCAACGTGCGCATCATCGAATCCGCCGCCAAACGCCTCGGCCTGTCGATGGAGAAAGTGGTGGTTACAGTCGACCTGCACGGCAACACGTCGGCCGCATCGATCCCGCTGGCGCTCGACGTCGCCGTGCGCGACGGCCGCATCCGCAGCGGGCACAACGTGATACTCGAAGGCGTGGGTGGCGGTTTCACCTGGGGTGCAGTGGCGGTTCGCTGGTGATTTCTTCCGGATCGGCAAGATGAAATTGGCAATGGTGTTCCCCGGTCAGGGGTCGCAGTCGGTCGGCATGCTCGCGCCTTACGCGGCGCATGCCGTGGTGAAGCAGACCATCGACGAGGCGTCGGGCGTTCTCGGCGAGGACCTCTGGACCATGATCGAGCAGGGACCCGAATCGACGCTCAGCCAGACGATCAACACGCAACCGGTCATGCTCGCGGCCGACGTCGCCGTCTACCGGGCCTGGCTCGCGGCCGGCGGCCCGCCGCCCACCGTCGTGGCCGGCCACTCGCTGGGCGAATACCCCGCACTCGTGTGCGCCGGCGCGATCGGCTTCGCGGATGCGCTGACACTGGTGCGGGTCCGGGCGCGGGCTATGCAGGACGCGGTTCCGGAGGGCACCGGCGGAATTGCCGCCGTGCTCGGCCTGGACGAGGCAGCGATCCGCGAGGTGTGTGCGGAAGCCTCCCAGGGCGGCGTGGTCGAACCCGCCAACCTGAACGCACCAGGCCAGA
>JAYTTO010000190.1:0-9382 GCA_043744975.1 Betaproteobacteria bacterium
GAGCAGCGTGCGTGCTTTCACTTCCATCGCCACGCACGCGGTGTGGCAGGTGACCGTCGTGGTCCGCGTCGACTGCACTTCATTGAAATACAGGATCTCGCCGAAGCAGTGGCCTGGCTTCAGGCGGTCGAGCTCGTGCCCGCCGCGCGACACCGACACTTCACCGGTGGTCAGGACGAAGAACCCGTCGCCGCTGGCGCCCTCCCGCAGGAATACCTCGCCCGGGGCCTTGCGGTGCCAGGTGCTGGCCCGCAGCGTCTCCCAGAGCTCCATATCGCGGAAGTCGCGGAAGAACGACAGCGCGCGCACCGCGCTGAACTTCTCGGTGTCGGTGATGACCTCTTCCGGCAGGATCAGGTGGCGGAAGGCGTACGCGAGGTCGCGCGTCAGGTCGAGCCAGCTGCCGTAGCGGTCCTCGGTCGTCTTGGCGAGCGCCCGCATAACGATGCGGTCGAGTTCCTTCGGCAGCCCGTGGCGGTGCACCGACGGCGGCACCGCTTCGATGTTGAGGATCTGATAGACGAGGCTGCCGCGATTGCTGGCCTGGAACGGCAGCTTGCCGGTCAGCATCTGGTACATCACCACGCCCATCGAGTAGATGTCGGTCTGGTGGGTGAGCTGTTTCTCCAGCACTTGCTCGGGCGACATGTAGGCGGGCGAGCCGATGCCGGTGAGGTAGGTGTGGTCGGCGGCGAAGTAGAACGCGGCGCCGAAGTCGGTCACCTTGATGTCGCTCTCGCCCGTGATCAGGATGTTGGCGGGCTTGATGTCGCAGTGGATGACGCCGCGCCGGTGCGCATAGTCGAGCGCCAGGCCGGCCTTGAACACGATCTCGACCACCCGTTCCATCGCCATCAGCCGGTCGGGCTTGCAGAACTCCTCGAGCGTGGTGCCGCTCACGTACTCCATCACCAGGTAGTTCTCGTCGTCCGCGGTGACGGCGTCGTAGATGGCGATGATGTGCGGATGCGCGAGTTTGCCGGCGAGCGATGCCTCGTTCAGGAACAGCCGCTTGTAGCGGCGCTTCAACAAGGTGTCGGTGACGGCCTCGTCGCGGATCACCTTGATGGCGACGCGGCGGCCCAGGAACGGATCTTCGCCGAGATAGACACGACTGGTAGCGCCGCGGCCAAGCACGCCGAGCACCTGGTACTTGCCGATCTGGTTGGGAATCTGTTCTGAATTCGCCACGGGTTGCGGAGGTCGCCTCAGTTGAGGAAAGGGATCGCCATCCCCCGGGTTACGGCAGGGCGCGCGCGGATCATGTCGAACCAGCGCTTGACGGAGGGAAAGTCCGCCAGAGCCACCTTGTGCCACTCGTGACGTGCGACCCACGGAAAGGTCGCGACGTCTGCTACGGAGTATTCATCGGCAAGGTACTCATGCTTCTTTAGCTGTATTTCCAGCACACCGTAGAGGCGGCGGGTTTCCCTGGTGTAGCGCTCGATGCCATAGGGGACCGGTTCGGGGGTGGCGCGCAGGAAATGATGCGCCTGGCCGAACATCGGGCCGACCCCGCCCATCTGGAACATCAGCCACTGCAGCGTCTCGAACTGGCGGCGCTCGTCCAGCGGCAGCAGGCGCCCGGCCTTCTTCGCCAAGTAGAGCAGGATGGCGCCGGACTCGAACAGGGGGAATGGCTTGCCGCCGGGGCCGTCGGGGTCGACGATCGCCGGGATGCGCCCGTTGGGGTTGATTGCCAGGAACCCGGGGGTGTGCTGCTGCCCCTTGCCGATGTCGATCGGGTGGGTGCGATACGGCAGTGCGCACTCCTCGAGCATGATGGAGACCTTGCGGCCGTTCGGCGTTCCCCAGGTGTAGAGATCGATCATGAATTGCGGCTCCGTTCGGTGGTGTCCCGTTCGGTGCCCGCGACCGCACGAAACACCGATGGCTGGAAGAAAAACGGGCAGGCGTCGTGCCTGCCCGCATCAGTGAGCCGGCAAACCGGCGCCCTGGCTACTTTTCGTGGTGTTCGCGATGCGCCTTCATGAAGGTGTGGATCTCTTCCATCGAGACCGTTCCGTCCTTGTCGGCGTCGATGTCGGCGAAATGCTTGGCCACATGCGGCATCGCCTTGGCTTCGGTCTGGTCGAGGGTGCCGTCGCCGTCCTTGTCGGCGGCCTTGAACCTGGCCTCGCCCTTGGCATGCATGTCGCCCATCCTTGCCTTGGAGAAGGCCATGACCTCTTCCATCGAGATGGTGCCGTCCTTGTCGGTGTCGATGGCGTCGAAGTTCCGGTCGACGAACGGCATCGCCTTGGCTTCGGTCTTGTCGAGCGTGCCGTCCTTGTCGGTGTCGTGCAGCTTGAACTTCTCCATGGCCTTGCCGTGCTCCATAGGCATGTCGGCGGCACGCGCTAGCGAGCTGATGGTCAGTACGGCAACGGCCAGTGATGCGATCAGAACGGGGGTTCTTTGCATTGCGAATTCTCCGGTGATAGTTGAAACGCGAGAGCTGGGTCCTGGGGTCGGCGCTACGGCGCCGAACCAACTGAACGCAGGTACACCGCTATCGCGTTGACCCGGGCTGCCCGCAGGCGTTCCGGTATCGGCTGCGGATCGGACTGGTCCCCGGCGATCGCCGCGGCGTCCACGCCCATTGCTGCAGCCAGAGCGCCGTGAAGGCGCGACGCCGAAGGATACTCCCCGGGAGGGGTTCCCGCTGTCAGTGCGGCAGCCTGCAGCAGCGCGTCGAAGCGATGCGGCCGGCGCAGCGCATCGGCGGCGTGGAGCAGGTCCATCAGCTCGTCCGCACCCAGGTCGAGCGCGGCCTGGACCTTGGTCAGGTTGTTCAGGCATTGCAGCGCGAGTTCGCGGCAGTCGGCAGGCACCCGCAGCCGGTCGCAGAGCGCTGCGAGCACTGCGGCGGTCGTGGTGCCGCACGTTGTCAGCGCGAACCGGACCGGCAGCGGCGCGCCGGCAGCGGCGGCCCGGTCGACGATCGCCAGGCCGGCACCGGTCAGCCCACCCTCGATCTCCCGTGCAATGCGGGCGAGGGCGCCGGTATTCACGAGCACCGCGAACATGGCCGACGGCTCGATCTCCATGAGACCGCGCGCGAGTTCCTGCCAGACGCGTTCGGCCACCAGATGATCGGCTTCGCCGTCCGCGACCATGCGGCGCATCAGGTCGAGGGTTGCGGGCGCGACCGTGAAGCCGAACCGGGCGGCAAACCTGGCCACCCGGAGAATGCGCACCGGATCCTCGGCGAAGGCGGGGCTCACGTGGCGCAGCAAGCCGGCGTCGAGATCCGCCGCGCCGCCGAACGGGTCGATCAGCGTGCCGTCGGTGTCGCGCGCCATCGCGTTGATGGTCAGGTCGCGGCGCGCGAGGTCTTCCTTCAGCGTGACTTCCGGCGAGGTGAAGACGGTGAAGCCGCGGTAGCCACGTCCGCTCTTGCGTTCGGTCCGTGCGAGCGCGTACTCCTCGTGCGTCCCGGGATGCAGGAACACCGGGAAATCCTTGCCGACCGGCCGGTAGCCCAACGCCACCATCTCTTCCGGCGTCGCGCCCACCACGACCCAGTCGCGGTCTTTCACCGGCAGGCCCAGACGCTCGTCGCGCACGGCGCCGCCGACGCAATAGATTTTCACGTCGATGCCGGTCCGGGAATCTTCAGGTCACCGGCGGCTCGACCCGGGCATCGGCGAGCCAGCGCTGCATGGCCGGGAGCCCGAGCAAGTGATCGCAATAGACCCGGGACACCGGATCGAGCGCCACGGCATAAGTGCGGAAGCGGAAGGCCACCGGGGCGAACGCCGCATCGGCGACGCTGAAGTCGCCGAACAGGAACGGGCCATCGCCGCCGAAACAGCCACGGCAGGCGCCCCAGATGCCGCTGATGCGCGCGATGTCGGCGTCGGTCTCGGGGTTGTGCCCCTGTCCGGGAAACGAGCCCGCGCAGTTCATGCTCATGCTCGACCGTAGCGCCTGGAAGCCGGAATGCATCTCGGCGCTGACGCTGCGCGCCGTCGCACGGGCGACGGGGTCGAATGGCCAGAGGCACAGTTCCGGATGCCGCTCGGCCAGGAATTCGCCGATCGCGAGCGAGTCCCAGACCACCACCGGGCCGTCGCGCAGCACCGGCACGCGGCCCGACGGCGAGTATTTCAGGACGCTGGCGCGACTATCGGGCTGGCGCAGCGGGACAGTTATTTCCCGAAACGGGATACCGGCGTGGGTCATCAGCAACCAGGCACGCAGCGACCACGACGAGAAATTCTTGTTGCCGATCACCAGCGTGTAGTCGGGCATCTACCTATCCTTCTTTGGCGCAACCATGGGATCGCAAGAAGCTTGGGGCACCGACATCAAGCGCAGGGACACAGCGCGCGCCCGGCCGCTCCGAAGCGCGCTGTGGCCCCCCATTGGGGGGGTGCCGACCGCAGGAAGGCTGGGGGGGGTCAATCATCGTCCGGCGCGGTAGCGCATTGCCTGGTAGCGGGCCCGGGGGGTGCGTTCCGCGAGGTACTCCGGGGCAATGGCTTCGAGCGGCGCCGGTGCGAAGCCGAACACCTTCGGGAACGGCTGGTCCGGTTTGGCCGCGACGTTCGGCACCCGCATCGAGAGCACGTTGTCGCGCGACATTACGTGCCCCGGCAGATGTTCCAGCAGCAGTGCCTGCAGCATCGCCAGGCTCTCCGGCAGTGGCACGATCGTGCGCCGCAGGCCGAGCAGCGAGCACACGTACTCGACCAGTTCGCGCAGCGTGTAGACGGTCGGGCCGCAGAGTTCGTGGCATTGCTCCTGGGCCTCGGGCTGTTCGAGGCAGCTCACGACGGCGCGCGCCACGTCCTCGACGAACACCGGCTGGAACCGCGCGTCGGCGCCGCCGAGCGGCAGCACCGGAAAGAGCCGCGCGAGGCTGGCGAACAGGTTGAGGAAGCTGTCGCCGCGACCGAAGATGACGGAAGGCCGAACGATCGTGGCGCGGATGCCCATCGAACCGCCCTTGCGGATTTCCGCTTCGCCCAGCGCCTTGCTGCGCAGGTAGGCGCTCGGCGCCTCCGGCGCGGCGCCGAGCGCGCTCACATGGACGATCTGGCGCACGTCGGCGGCGGCGCAGGCCGCGACGATCTTCGCCGGCAGTTCGACGTGATCGCGGCGGAAGCCGTCGCGGCGGCGGTCGTGCAGCACGCCGACCAGGCTCACCACGGCATCCATGCCTTCGATCAGCCGGCTCAGCACGGCCGGCTCGTGCACGTCGGCGCGAATCACCTCCGCGGTCGGCAGCAGAATCAGTTCCTCCTTGACCCGTTCGCGATTGCGGGTGGGTACACGGACGGCGACGCCGTGGGCAGCCAGATGCGCGACGATGTGGCTGCCGACAAAGCCGGAGCCGCCGATGATGAGGACGTTGGTGGGTTTCATGGCTGAGGAAGCGGGTGTAACGATAGTGCTCACGGGTCGGCGGCGTCCGACGGGCCACTGCCGCGCGGGTTCACGACACCGATGCGGGCGCGCAGGGTGGTCGGCGCGTGTCCGAACTGGCGCGCGTAGTGTGCGGCATTGGCCATGACCTTGCGTACATACTCGCGCGTCTCGGTGAACGGAATGGTGTCGATGTAGATGGCGCCTTCGAGCGGATGCGCGCCGCGCCAGTGCTGCGCGCGGCTGGCGCCGGCGTTGTAGGCGGCCGACGCGAGCACCGGGCTGTTGTCGAGGTGGGCGAGCATCTGCTTCATGTAGTAGGTGCCGAAGGTGACGTTGGCGTCGACGCCGTCCTCGACCGCCGCACGCCATTCCTTGACGCCGAGCTTGCCCGCGATCCAGCGCGCGGTCGCGGGCATGATCTGCATCAGGCCGGAGGCGCCGGCTGCCGAGCGGGCGGTGGCGACGAAGCGGCTCTCCTGCCGCACCAGACCGTAGACCCAGGCCTCGTCGAGGTCGAGCTGGCGCGCCGAGGCGCGCAGCAGGTCGGTGTAGGGCGCCGGATAGCGCAGGTCGAGGTTCACCAGCTTCTTCGAGCGTTCGGCGGTGGCGATCGCGCGTTCGTACCAGCCCTCGCGCCGGGCGAGTTCCGCCGCCGCCAGCAGTTGGGGTTCGTCGATCGTCTTGACCGTCCAGATCCATTCGAGGTTGCCCTCGTAGCGCAGGCCGAGCCGGTAGAACGCGATCGCGCGCCGCAGGCCGGGCCACTGCGCGACTGCGTTGATGTCCGCCGCAGGGGCCCGGTAATTGACCACCGGCGCCGACAGCAAGGTGCCCAGATCGGCCTGCGCGAGCTGGCCGTGGAAGTCGGTTTCGTTCGCCAGCACCGCCAGCATGGCGGTGGCCTCCATTTGCCGGCCTACCCGCGCGAGCGCCCGGGCGCGCCAGTAGCGCCACACCGGGCGCTCCTTCTCCTCGGCGCCCATGGCGTCGATGGCGGCCAACAGCGGTGTCCAGTCGCTGCCGCGCAAGGCCGCGCGGGCCTTCCAGCCGAGTTGGGCATCGGTCATCGGCGCGTCGCCCGCTTCGGCGAACCAGCCCGGCGCCTCGGGCAGGAGCTTGCGGGAACCCGCGGTGCCGATCAGCAGCCAGCCATAGGCGCGGTCCTCGGGCGGGAAGCTCTTCTGCAGGCGCCGCCAGTCGTCGGCCGCGGCTGACGGCAGCGTGCTGGCCTCGCGCCCGAGCGCGAACAGGGCGACCTCGCGCTGAGCGCGGGAGCGTACCGGCAACTGCTTGGCGTTGAGCCATTTCTGCGGGTTGCGCAGGACCGCGTCGATGGTCTTGGGGTCGGGACGCCTGGCCGCGGGGAGCCACTGGGCGACGCTGCGCGCCACCGAGGCGTTGCCGGCCTCGAATGCGAGCCGCAGCCGCGCCCAGACGTCGTTTTCGGACAGGGCGCCGGCATCGTCCATCGCCTGGAACAACCCGGTGCACGCATCCGGCAGGTCCTTGCCGGTCAGCCACAACGACCGGCCTTCGGTCAGGGGCGCGCGGTCGCCCGCCGCCAGGCGCGCCTGAAGCGCATCGCATCGCAGTTCGACATCCGGATCTGTCATCGGCGGCCAGTCGCGGAGGAAGCCGGCCCAGTCCTTTTGCTGCCCGAGCAGGCGCAGCCAGTCGCCACGCAGGCGGTGGGCCGGCAACTGGCCGGGATAGCGCTCGAAGAACTGGTGCACCGCGTTGCGCGGCAGTTCGCCCAGCCGCGCCCGCAGCTGCCAGTACTCCACCCACGGGTAGAGCAAGTGATCGCGCAACGTCGGGGCGATGGCGTCCACGCGGGTCGCCTCGCCGCGGGTCACGGCGTCGCGCAGCGTCAGGAACTCCGTGTCGCCGGTTGCCGCGCACACCGGCGGCGCGATCAGGGCGAGCAGCAGGATCCAGCGCGGGTTCGGCATCAGAGAAACATCCGGTAGGCGGGGTTGCCGGTTTCGTCCCCGTGCGGATAGTCGAGTTCCCGCAGGAAGCGCCGGAACGCGGGCCGGGCGCGCGGCGGCACCTGGATGCCGACCAGCACCCGGCCGTAGTCGGCGCCGTGATTGCGGTAGTGGAACAGGCTGATGTTCCACTCCGGACTCAGGCTGTCGAGGAACCGCATCAGCGCGCCGGGCCGCTCCGGGAACTCGAAGCGGTACAACAGTTCGTCACTCGCTCGGGCCGACCGTCCCCCCACCATGTGCCGTAAATGCTGCTTGGCCAGGTCGTCGTCCGTGAGATCGAGTACGGAGAACCGTTGAGATCGTAGAGATTTTACAATGACGGCAGCATCATCGCGGTTGCCGATGGAGACACCGACGAAGATGTGCGCCTCCCCAGTGTCGGCGATGCGATAGTTGAACTCCGTCACACTGTGCCCATCGAGCACAGCACAAAACCGACGGAACGAGCCTCGTTCTTCGGGGATGGTGACGGCCAACACGGCCTCACGCGCTTCGCCCACCTCGGCCCGTTCAGCCACGAAGCGAAGCCGGTCGAAGTTCATGTTGGCCCCACAGGCCACGGCCACAAGGGTTTCACCTGCGCACTGATGTTCTGCCACCCAGTGCTTCATACCCGCTATCGCCAACGCACCGGCCGGTTCAAGGATGCTGCGGGTGTCTTGAAAGACGTCCTTGATGGCGGCACACACCGCATCGGCATCCACCATCACCATATGGTCCACCAGCTGACGACACAGCCTGAACGTCTCTTTGCCCACCGTTTTGACCGCAGTGCCATCGGAGAAAAGCCCGACATCTTTGAGAGTCACCCTACGACCCGCCACCATCGAACGGGCCATGGCATCCGAGTCAACCATCTGCACACCTATGATTTGGATATCGGGTCTCACCGCCTTGACGTACGCGGCGATGCCGCTGATGAGCCCACCCCCACCAACCGCCACGAAGATGGCTCGGATGGGCCCCTGGTGTTGGCGAAGGATTTCCATGCCAATGGTGCCCTGTCCGGCAATGACGTCCGGATCATCAAAAGGATGGACGAACACCAGTGACCGTTCGGCGCCAAGTTCATCAGCGCGCTGCTTGGCATCTGAATACGAGTCGCCGCTGAGCACCACCTCCACGACCTCACCCCCGAACGACCGCACCGCATCCACCTTCACCTGGGGCGTGGTGACCGGCATGACGATGAGGGCCTTGCACCCAAGCTTGGCTGCGGCCAACGCCACGCCCTGGGCGTGATTGCCCGCGGATGCGGCAATGACCCCACGATCGCGCTCGGCCTGGCTCAGCAGAACCATCTTGTTGTACGCACCGCGGAGCTTGAAGGAGAACACCGGTTGGTTGTCCTCACGTTTGAGCAGCACCGTGCAGCCCAACCGTTCTGACAACTGCGGCGCCCGCTCCAACTCCGTTTCGCGCGCCACGTCATATACCCGGGCGGTGAGGATCTTTTTGAGGTAATCAGTGTGCTTATGACTGCCATTAGGTTGCTGCTGAGCGGGCATGTAGGGCCGACTCTACCGGCCCGTTGTTCAGCGCATGGCGTTTTTGTTGAATGGCTCCAGCTCTCCGTCGCCGGGGCGGGTGCCACCCATGAATGAACCCCTCATATGTCGGCGGACGCCGCCCGGTGCGTCCTCGGTAGCGCGCGCCGCCGAATGCCAGAGGTCGCTGTGGTGCAAGATGACATCGCCCCGATTGCAGTAGACCCCCACCTCATCGGGGACCTTGTCGAAACCTAGGGGCATGTCATCGGTACCCATACGATGGCTCGCTGGTCGTACCCGGAGAAAACCATTGGCGGGCGACGTGGCGTCGAGATGGACGGTGACGGCAATGCCGGGCCAAATGGCGGAGTTGGGCCGGGACTGGTGATCCGAGTGCCACCCAATTCGGGTGTTAGGTCATCCCTTCGCCGGGCCCGGCGTCTTGATAGGCCACCGCCCGCCCGTCGGGGGCAAAGATCCAGTAGTCCGGACCCGGACATCGCTCCATGATCTCAAGAATCA
>JAYTTO010000191.1:0-1858 GCA_043744975.1 Betaproteobacteria bacterium
CCGGCCTCGTCGCATCGCCCGCGTTCGCGGCCTCCGCCGCTGCGGTTCCGGAACGTTTCCGCTGGCTCACCTTCCTCGTGTTCGGCCTGGTCATCGGCCTCACGATGTACGTCACCTACCGCGCGGCCAAGCGCGTCAAGAGCGCGAGCCAGTTCTACGCCGCCGGCCGCTCCGTGTCCGGCATCCAGAACGGCTGGGCGATCGCAGGCGACTACCTCTCCGCCGCGTCGTTTCTCGGTATCGCCGGCCTGATCTCGCTCTACGGCTACGACGGCTTCATGTATTCGGTGGGCTGGCTGGTGGCCTACATCACGGTGCTGCTGGTCATCGCCGAGCCGTGCCGCAACATCGGCAAGTACACCCTGGGCGACATCCTCGCCTTCCGCAACGATCCGAAGAAGGCCAAGACGGTCGCGGCGATCTCCACCATCACCGTGTCGATCTTCTACCTCACCGCGCAGATGGTCGGCGGCGGCGTGCTGGTCAAGACGCTGATCGGCATCGACTACGAAGTCTCGGTGATCGTGGTCGGCGTGCTGATGCTGGCCTACGTGCTGTTCGGCGGTATGGTCGCCACCACCTGGGTGCAGATCATCAAGGCCATCCTGCTGGTGGCCGCGTCGATCCTGCTCGTGATCTTCACGTGGGCGCCCTACGGCTTCTCGCTGCCGGGCTTCCTGCAGGCGGCGGTCGATTCGGTCAATGTGCAAGGCCAGGTTACCAAGCTGATCGGCGACGCGGCCAAGACCATGACCTCGCAGGAACTCGGCCAGCGCTTCCACGAGCCGGGCCTGTACCTCAAGAATCCGATCGACCAGATCTCGCTCGGCATGGCGCTGGTGCTGGGCACTGCCGGCATGCCGCACATCCTGATGCGATTCTTCACCGTGCCGACCGCCAAGGACGCCCGCGTCTCGGTGCTCTGGGCCATGGGCATCATCGGCGGCTTCTACGTGCTGACACTGTTCCTGGGCCTGGGCTCCGCGATCAACGTCGGCCAGGGCGAGATCACCCGTATCGACAAGGGCGGCAACATGGCCGGCCCGCTGCTCGCGCAATTCCTCGGCGGCGGACCGGAGAGCCTGCTCGGCAACCTGTTCCTCGCGTTCGTGGCGGCAGTTGCCTTCGCCACCATTGTCGCGGTGGTGGCCGGTCTGGTGCTGGCATCAGCCTCGGCGATGTCGCACGACATCTGGGTCGGCGTGATCAAGGGTGAACACGCCACCCAGGAACAGGAGGTCAAGGCGGCACGGATCTCGGCGATCATCGTCGGCATCGTCGCGATCATGATCGGCATCCTGGCCAAGGGGCAGAATGTCGCGCACCTCGTGGCGCTCGCGTTCGCCGTGGCGGCATCTAGCAATCTGCCGTGCGTGCTGCTGACGCTCTATTGGCGCAAGTGCAACACCGGCGGCATCATTGCCGGCATGCTGGTCGGCGGGATCTCGGCCATCGGGCTCGTCATGGTCTCGCCGAACATGACCTACCCGATCATCGTCAAGGCCGCCCAGGAGAAGGTCATCAAGGGCACCAACGACGCGCTGGTCAAGCTCGGCACCGACCTGGCGGCCGCGACCGATCCGGCGGTGCAGGCGAAGCTGACCACCGCCATTGCCGACAAGGAAAAGGCGAAGAAGACCGCGCAGGACACCATCGCCAAGCTCGGCGATTCGACCACCAGCCTGGTCGGCCTTGAGAAGCCGTGGTTCGACCTCAAGAACCCCGGCCTGATCTCGATCCCGCTCGGGTTCCTGGCGGTCATCTTCGGGTCGCTGCTGTATCGCGACCGGCGTGCCGACGACATGTGGGACGAACTCTACGTGCGCCAGAATACCGGCATCCACGCCGAGGCCGCTTC
>JAYTTO010000192.1:0-4392 GCA_043744975.1 Betaproteobacteria bacterium
CGCCCGGACGATGACGGTCGTGCGGCTCTACACCGGGACGGACAACAAGTCCCACTTCGAGGACCTGCAGGTGCCGCTCAAGGACGGCGGCAAGGTCGGGTTCCTGTCCGAGAAAGTGCCGGCCACCGGCGTGCTGTTCCGCGAGACGCTCGGCGATTACAACTACGATTTCCATACCGCGCCGCGGCGGCAGTACGTCGTCAACCTCGAAGGCGAGGTGGAGATCGAGGTCGGCGATGGCACCAAGCGGGTGCTGCGCAGCGGCGATGTCCTGCTGGCCGAGGACACCACGGGGCAAGGACACATCAGCCGCGCCATCAACGGCAAGCCGCGCAAGTCGCTGTTCATCATGCTCGACTAGTGCAGCGCCGGGCCGCCCCAAGCAAGCGGCCCCCCATTTGGGGGGTGCCGACCGAAGGAAGGCTGGGGGGCATCTAGCTGCGCGCGTCACTCGCGCGGCACGAAGATCCACAGCAGGATGTAGAGCAGCAGGCCGACGCCGAAGCAGAAGAACAGGCCGGTGAGCAGCAGTCGCCATGCCCAGGATGCCAGGCCGGTGGTCTTTGCGATCCCGCCGCACACGCCGGCGATCCAGCGGTCGGTGCTGCTGCGGCGCAGTGCATTGATCGCCGACAGGAACGGCCCGACGTCGGCGACCTCCTGCGCCTGCAGCAGTCGCGCCTTGGCCTGCGCAAACTCGGCGTCGGTCAGCACGCCGCGCTCGTGAAGCTCGCCCAGGCGATGAAGTTCGTCGGTCAATGACACGGCGGGATCCTTTCGGGACAATGCTGCGGCAACCGGGAGCGTTGCGATTTGAGGCATCGCAAGCGGCGTGGAGATTCGGCCTGCATTCATTCTGGACAGTTTCCCGCCGGCAAGGGATAGTTGAGAACGAACCGTCGCCCCAGTCCCGGGCCTCCCGCCGCTGAGCGAAAGCTGCCCCGGCTTGCGGGCATCATCCCCCTGTGAGGTCCGCATGAGAGTACTCCTGCCCTGCGTCGTGGCGATCCTCGCCGCGTCGTCCACCGCCTGGTCCGCCGAGCCCACTGCCGACGACTGGTATGCCGCCGGTGCCGCGGCGGTCGCGCGCAACCAGGCGCAGCAGGTGGTGCCCGGGTTCGCGAAGAACGTGATCCTGTTCGTCGGCGACGGCATGGGCATCACCACCGTGACGGCCGCGCGCATCCTCGATGGCCAGCGCAAGGGCGGCTCGGGCGAAGACAACTCGCTGGCGTTCGAGCGCTTCCCGAACGTCGCGTTGTCGAAGACCTATAGCGCCAACCAGCAAACCCCCGATTCCGCGCCGACGATGACGGCCATGGTCACCGGCGTGAAGACCTCGGACGGCGTGCTCTCCATCGCGCCGCAGATCGCCCGGCGCGAACCGCGCGGTGCTGTCGTGGCGGCGGGCGCCCTGGCGACGATCCTGGAGCGTGCCGAGGATCGCGGCCTGTCGACTGGCGTGGTGACCTCGACGCGCGTGACGCATGCGACGCCGGCGGCTTGCTATGCGCATATCGCGGAACGGGACTGGGAAGGCGACGCCGATCTGCCGGCCGGCACCGACGTGCCGGACATCGCGCGGCAGTTGCTCGACTTCTCCCACGGCAACGGGCTGGAGGTGGTGCTCGGCGGTGGACGCGCGAAGTTCCTCACCGAGGGCGAGGCCGATCCCGAGTATCCCGACCGCAAGGGCACCCGCAAGGACGGCCGCAGCCTGTGGCGCGAATGGGGGACGAAGCATGCCGCTGCCGCCGTCGTATGGAACCGTAGCGGTTTCGACGCCGTCGATCCGGCGACCACCGATCACCTGCTCGGGCTGTTCGAGCCGTCGCACATGAAGTTCGACGCCGATCGCCCCGGTGACCCGGGCGGCGAGCCGTCCCTGGCGGAGATGACCGCCAAGGCGATCGCGATCCTGCAGAAGAACCCGAAGGGCTACTTCCTCATGGTCGAAGGCGGGCGCATCGACCACGCGCACCATGCCGGCAATGCCTACCGCGCGCTGACCGACACCATTGCGTTCTCGGATGCCGTCGCCCGCGCCGTGGAGCTGACCGCCCTGGACGACACGCTGATCATCGTTACTGCCGACCACAGCCATGTCTTCACCATGGCCGGCTACCCAAAGCGCGGCAACCCGATTCTCGGCAAGGTGGTCGAGCCCGGCAAGCAGGAGTTCGCGCGCGACCTGCTCGGGCTGCCCTACACGACGCTGGGCTACGCCAACGGCCCGGGCTACACCGGGGCGTCCCCGGAGCAGTCGGCGGGTTCGAAGCACTTCGAGCACAACCTGCGCAAGGCGGAGCCGGCCACCGGCCGGCCCGATCTGTCGGCCACGGACACCACGGCGCCCGACTACCTGCAGGAATCCGCGGTGCCGCTCGGCTACGAGACGCACGGTGGCGAGGACGTGCCAATTTTTGCGAGAGGGCCGGGGGCGCAGTGGGTGCGGGGGGTGATGGAGCAGAACGCCATCTTCCACGTCATGCGCGAGGCCTTCGGCTGGCGCTGAGCCGGCCGCTGCGGCGGGAACGACAGGCAAAAAAAGGGGCAGCCAAGGGGGAGGAGTCTGGCTGCCCACGAGTTCCCCAATCAAGGGGAGGAGACCTACCTGCAGTGACCCAACGCTCGGCGTCGTGTCACGCGAATCTAATACGCATCAGGCATGCCAGATAAGAACGAAAAAGCGCAATCCTTGTTTTTCAGCTAGTTGCGTGCGCTACCGCGCCAGACCCAGGTTGAATCACCTATATGAAACAGACGTTCGACGCGCGCCGGCTGACGTAGTGCGCGCGGATCCGGTCGGTTCCGGTCCTTTTTTGCCGAAGTTGCGCAACGGCGGGCGGGAGTGACGTTCCGGCGCGGTCGCAAAGGGGTGCTGGGCTATACTCCCGCCCGTCCCGAGTCCTCGACCAGGCGCGGCCGGCCGGCCCGCCCCCCCATGAAAATCCACGAATACCAAGCCAAGGAAGTCCTGCGCCACTACGGCGTGATCACGCCGCGGGGCATCGCCTGTTTCTCCGTCGATGCGGCCGTCGCCGCCGCCACCACCCTGGGTGGGTCGGTCTGGGTGGTCAAAGCGCAGATTCACGCCGGCGGACGCGGCAAGGGCGGGGGCGTCAAGGTGGTCAAGTCCGTGGAAGGCTTGCGCGATGCGGCTTCCACGATCCTCGGCATGCATCTCAAGACGCACCAGACCGGGCCAGAGGGCCAGGTGGTGCGCCGGCTGCTGATCGAGGAAGGCGCCGACATCCGCAAGGAGCTCTACGTCGGCATGGTGGTCGATCGCGTCAGCCAGAAGGTGGTGCTGATGGCCAGTTCCGAAGGCGGCATGGACATCGAGGAAGTCGCGGCCCACACCCCCGAGAAGATCCATCGCGTCATAATCGATCCGACCGTCGGATTGACCGATGCGGATGCGGATGATGTTGCCCGCAAGATCGGCGTGCCCGAGGCCTCGATCGCTGCCGCCCGTATCAACCTGCATGGGTTGTATCGGGCGTTCTGGGACACCGACTCCTCGCTGGCCGAGATCAACCCGCTGATCGTCACCGGCGACGGCAAGGTCGTCGCGCTCGACGCGAAGATGAACTTCGATGCCAACGCCCTGTATCGCCACCCGGACCTGGTGGCACTGCGTGACCTCGATGAGGAAGACCCGGCCGAGATCGAGGCCTCGAAGTTCGATCTCTCCTACATCTCGCTCGACGGCGACATCGGTTGCCTGGTCAACGGCGCAGGCCTGGCGATGGCCACGATGGACACGATCAAGCTCTACGGCGGCAGCCCGGCGAACTTCCTCGACGTCGGCGGCGGCGCCACGGCTGAGAAGGTCACCGAGGCTTTCAAGATCATGCTGCGCAATCCCAACCTGAAGGCGATCCTGGTCAACATCTTCGGCGGCATCATGAAGTGCGACACGATCGCCGAAGGCGTGGTCGCCGCCGCGAAGGAAGTCAGTCTCTCGGTGCCGCTGGTGGTGCGCATGAAGGGCACCAACGATGAGCTCGGCCGCAAGATCCTCGCCGAATCCGGCCTGCCGATCATCTCCGCCAACAACATGGCCGAGGCCGCCGAGCGAGTCGTCGCCGCCGCCGCTGGCAAGAACTGAACAATCCCTGACCCACTGCCATGTCCATCCTGATCGATCGCAACACCCGCGTCGTCACCCAAGGCATCACCGGCAAGACCGGGCAGTTCCATACACGCATGTGCCGGGACTACGCCAATGGCCGCGAATGCTTCGTGGCGGGGGTCAACCCGAAGAAGGCGGGCGAGGATTTCGAGGGCATCCCGATCTTCTCCACGGTCACCGAAGCGAAGCAGAAGACCGGGGTCAACGTGTCGGTGGTCTACGTGCCGCCGGCCGGCGCTGCCGCCGCGATCTGG
>JAYTTO010000193.1:0-1681 GCA_043744975.1 Betaproteobacteria bacterium
CGACGGCACCCGCGCCTACGCGGTCGTCCTCGGCTTTCCGGCGGCCGGCGCCGTCGGCGACCCTAAGGCCGCGTTGAACAACGGCTTCGCGGTCCTCGACATTTCCGAGGTGCAGCAGCGCAAGCCGAACCCGAAAATCAAGCTGGTCTCGACGGCGCTGTTCAAAGACGGGTCGGTTGCGCAGCACACGATTCCGATCAAGATCGACGGCAAGCCCTACATCGTGATGGTTGACGAGGGCGGCTCGGGCGGTCTGGGCACCACCGACAACGTCAAGGCGGCATGTGCGGCCGGATTGGCGCCGTTCCCGATGGCACGCATCTTCGACATCAGCGACGAGAACAACCCGAAGGAAGCGGTCAAGCTGGCGCTGGAGACGCACGATCCGAAGAACTGCGACCAGGTGCTGCCTGACATTGTCGGCCTTAACATCTTCACCTACGGCAGCCACTACTGCAGCGTCGACAACCGCGAGAACGCTACCGCGCTGGCGTGCTCGTATTTCAACTCGGGCATTCGCGTCTTCGACATCCGCAACATCAAGAAAGTGCGCGAGATCGCGTACTACAACCCGGCATCCGCGAAGGCGGTGCCGGGGTCTAACCACGTGACGTTCGGCCAGTGGCGAGCCGGGGGCCCGGACTGGTGCGCGTCGCGTCTGGACTTCGACTTCGCCAAGAAGCAGCTGGTGACGATGTGCCAGGACAACGGCGTGCTGGTAATGAAGTTCGCGCCGGGAACCTGGCCATTCGGCCAGAGCACGCCGTCGCTCGGCCAGAACTGACGCCGCGCCTTCGTTAGGATGACGTCGCATTTCCCTTGGCGGGGGGCGTCGGGCAAGAGGAATACGCGTGGCCCGAGGGCCACGTTTCCGGTTTGCGCGTCTGTCACCGCGCCGACGGTTCAGTGCTTCATTCGCTAGCACTAGCCGGCATCAAGCGCTACGGCGGCAGCGGGGTGCCCTGGTTCCTGCCCGATGTGTGTTGGAATTCTTCGCAGAGCGCCCACACCATGAATATCTTCCTGCCCGATCCGCTGCGGCGCGACCAAAGGGATTGGCGCGCCAAAGACTACCTTGACGTCAATCGCGACTCCGTCGCGACCTCTGGCTCACGCCCACATCATCGAGTTCATCCAAGTGACCGACTGGGTCGACTTCCTGATTGAGTACCACCGCGACGTGCCCTTCGTCGGCGTGATGCCGGCCACCGTGCCGCGGCTGCTTCGCGAAGCGACCTCGCTCGAACCCTGAGCCAAACGTGAGACTTGTCTGACGGGGTCCATGAATCCCACCGACCAAGCCAGGTCGGCATTGAACGCACAAAGCAGAATCGCGATCGTTGGGACGAGTCTGCAGTTGGCACCTCGGATACACAGAACGAGAGATGCCTAATGCGGCCCGGCAATCGGATCAAGTGTGATTTGGTTGCGACGAGCGTTACTGGCAGCTCTGAGGCGGGGAACCAGCCGCAATGAATGTCGCAGATGGGTCGAATTGAACCGCTCGCGCTGATGAGTTGGGCGCAGGTTAGCGTTAGCTGAGATTCGACACAGTTTGCTGGGGTGGCGCTACACGCTGTTCCGGCGCGGTGCGGCGTCGCCCCTGCAATCCAAGCGATTTCAGTCGACGATGGCTTGCGACACCAGGTCCTTCATCGCCCGCCGGTAATAGGCCCGCAGC
>JAYTTO010000194.1:0-4087 GCA_043744975.1 Betaproteobacteria bacterium
CAACATGCCCTCAGCAGCCAACAAAACTATGCGGGCGCGCTGCGCCAAACGCACACTGGTGAGCTTGGAGCGAACAAGCTTCCTCAACTCGTTTCGCTCCTCGTCGGTCAACACAATCTCGGCGGCAACTCGCACTCGTTCTCTGCGCTCTGCTTCGTAGTAAAGCATTGGAGAGATATTTGCGAAATAGATTCACTCACGATTGCAACACTACACTAGGTGTCTTCAGTGGCAAGGCCCTGGCGTGGCTCCTCGATGAGCCTCGGCACCCACTGAGCGCCCAGGACTTCCAACAGGCGGTCCATCAGGTGGAGCAGCGGTGCAGGACGGTGGTGCCGACGTATCGACGTGATCCGGAGAAGGCTCGGTAGCCGTGACTGCGTAGGACATCACATTGAATCAATGAAGCAAAGGTCGGGTGATCAATCGTCTTACGATCCTTCATGGCGGTTTCATCGTCGATGGTCTCAGGTTGGCAAGCTCGATTCTGTCGAACTCCCCTGGAAACCGCCGCCTTTAAGTTCCAACTACGTCGGGGACATTGCCGCCGACGCGGAGGGAATTGATATCGGGGCAACGAGCCACTGGGTGGCGGTGCCGCGGCATCTGGCCGACGAGTCGGTACGCGAGTTCGGTGCGATGACCGACGACTTGAACGCCCGGGCCGACCGGCTGCTGGCGTGTGGGTCGATACGGTGGCGCTGGAGTCACCGGCGTTTACTGGATCCCGGTGTACGAGGTGCTGGAGCAACGGGGCCTGAAGGTCTGGCTGGTCGATGCACGACAGATGAAGTACGTGCTGGGTCGCAAGAGCGACGTGCAGGACGCCAGTGTTCGCAGAAGCTCATGAGCCTGGGCCTGTTGCGTGCGGCCTGGCGGCCCGACGGCGAGGTCTGCGTAGTGCGCGCGGTGGCCCGTCGGCGCGAGGTGCTGATCACCGAGCAGGCCAGTTGGTTTCAGCCCATGCAGAAGGCGCTGGTGCAGATGAACATCCAGCTCACCAAGGTGCTCCGCGACGTGATGGGCCAGACCGGTCAGACCATCATCTGCGCCATCGTGGCCGGCGAGCGCGATCCGCAGGTCCTGGCTCGGCATTGCAACGGCCGCGTCAAGGCGAGCGTTGCCGAGACCGCCGCGCGCTGACGGGGTCGTAGAAGCAATCGCCAGTTCTTTGTGGGCTCTGATAGTGTGCGTAAACCGGACTGCTCTGGGCCGCCAGACCGGCAGTCGAATCTTGGGGATATCCCCGAGTCGATCGCCGGCCGAGGCGCTCAGACTTCCATCTCCGTAAAGTAAAAGACTAGGAGACATACACCATGAAGGATCTCACCCACCCCGATGTATGCAGTACCGTGCGAAGGAAGTTGCGTACGCTCTTCGTGGCGGGTGCATTGGCCAGCACGGCGTTGGGCTTGCTGCCGATGGCGGCGCACGCCAAACCACAGGTGAAGGACTTCGCCGTCGAAGTGCTGTCGAGCCGACCCGACACCGTCACGGCCGGCGATGCCCTAGTGCGCATCGACGTCCCCCGCAACGTGCCTATGCACAAAGTGATCGTGCGCTTGAATGGCGTCGACATCACGTCGAGCTTCCTGCGCAACGACGAGTTGCGGGAGTACACCGGGCTGGTGACGGGCATGGTCCTGGGCGACAACACGCTGGGCGTGTTCTCCAACGGCAACGGCAACGGCCGTCCGACACTCGAGACGACGCTGACGAACTATCCAGTGCAGGGCCCGGTGTTCTCGGGTCCGCACGAGCAACCGTACATCTGCGCCACGCAGAGCTTCAATCTTCCCGCCGGTCTGGGCAACCTGGGCGCCACCAGCGACCCCAATTGCCACGTGCCGACGCGCGTGGATTACCTGTACCGCAACACGGCCGGCGCTCTGGTTGCATGGACTGCGGGCGCCACCGCGTACCCGGCCGACATGGCCACGACCACCACCACGCTCGGGAAGACGGTGCCGTACATCCTGCGCATGGTGACGGGCGCCGTGAACCGCGCGATCTACCAGACCATGGTGCTGCACGATCCGCTGACGCAGGCTGAGCCGACATGGCATTCGCCGCCGGCCAACTGGAACCAGCGCCTGATCTACACGTTCGGCGGTGGCTGCATCGGCGGCTGGTATCGCCAGGGTTCGTCCACCGGCGGCGTCACCGATGACTTCATGCTGGGCAAAGGCTACGCGTTGGCGTCGTCGACGCTCAACGTGTTCGGCAACAACTGCAACGACCTGACCGCGGCCGAGACCATGATGATGGTCAAGGAACGCTTCATTGAAGCGTACGGCCCGCCGGCCCACACGCAAGGCTGGGGCTGCTCGGGGGGTTCGTACGCGCAGCACCAGATCACCGACAACTACCCGGGCCTGCTGGACGGCATCATCCCCGGCTGCTCGTTCCCCGAGGTCGGCTTCGCGACAATCAACTTCATCACCGATGCCTGGTTGCTGGACAACTACTTCAACACCCGCGCCACGGTGGCCTGGACCGCCGAGCAGAAGCGAAGCGTCACCGGGTTCCAAGTGTACGCGACGGCGCCCAACGTGGCCGTCGGCGCGCACCGCATCGATCCCACCTTCAGCTGCGGCACCCTGCCGGCGGCGCTGCGCTACAACGCCGTCACCAACCCGACCGGCGCGCGTTGCGACGTGTACGACCACACGGTCAACGTTTACGGCAAGGATCCGGCCACCGGCTTTGCGCGCAGACCGCTCGACAACGTCGGCATCCAATACGGGCTCAAGCTGGTCAACAGCGGCGTCATATCGGTCGACCAGTTCCTCGACCTGAACGAGCGCGTGGGCGGCTTCGACATCGACGCCCGCATCCTGCCGCCGGGCCAGCGCACCGTGGCTGATCTGCAGGCCGCCCGCGCCGCGTACCGCAGCGGCCGGTTGACCAACGCCGGAGGCGGCCTGGCCTCGCAGCCGATCATCGACTACCGCGCCTTCAACGACGAGGTGGCCAGCGGCGACATCCACGTGCGCTACCACTCGTTCTCGATGCGCGAGCGGCTGATGAAGGCCAACGGCCGGACCGACAACCAGGTCATGGTCATCGAAGACAACCGTCGCGGCCTTTACAGCAACGACAGCCCGCTTCTGCAGCGCATGGTCCTGACGATGGACCGCTGGATCACGGCCATCAAGCGCGACACGCGCGACATCCCGCAGATCGACAAGGTGGTGCAGAACAAGCCCGCCGATCTGAAGGAAGGCTGCAACACGCGCGACGCCAATCCGACATTCATCGTGCAGACGCAGGTTCGTGATCCGGCGACAAGTTGTGAATTTCTTTACCCGTCCAACTCGTTCCCGCGCGAGGTAGCCGGCGCGGCCGTGTCGGCCGACATCGTCAAGTGCCAGACCAAGCCCTTGTCGCCAGCGGACTACGCTGTGCCTTTCACGTCGCCGCAGTGGACCCGGCTGCAGGCCGCCTTCCCGGCCGGCGTCTGCGACTGGACCCGACCCGGCGTCGAGCAACAGCCGCTGTCCGGAACCTGGCAGCGCTTCTGACGAGGCCAGGAAGACCCGCGTGAACCATCACGCGGGCCTTTTGCAGGCGCCCCCGGGGCGGAGCCTGCGTCTGCAGCCCCCTGTGGGTCAGGATCCGCTCGATCCGGAACGTCTCCAGAATGGCGGTGATGATCCTGAGACTCACCGCCACAGTTCGGGTCGAGATCGATCGCGAAGTCCAGTTCGAGCGATCTCGCCCCGGCGAGACGCCGAACAGCCGCTCTTCAAAAGAACCCGCTTCTGGCCGACTGGAGCCGGCTAGCCACACGCCGTGAGTGATCGCTGTGTAGGTGGCAGCTGACCTTTACTCACTCTGAAACCCGGCGGCTGCAGGATCGGCAAAGCAGGGCCCGCGCCGGCGGTGAAACAGGCGTCGAAGTCGATCGCCTTCTCGTTTATATCCTGCCGCGCGATGTCGACCACATGGGGCTTCGGGATAACACCATCTCGACCAGTACACCGGAACCATAGGATGGCTACAAATAGCAGATCGACTTATGCATCTGGAGGTGTTGCCCGATGCCCGCCGCTCGCCCCGCGGGCGTCCCGTTGTAGTGACAACA
>JAYTTO010000195.1:0-3896 GCA_043744975.1 Betaproteobacteria bacterium
TGCTACCTCCACGACCCCGAGAAGATCAGCTTCGAGGCGGGAATCGCCCCGGACGGCCCACTGCAGGCTATGATCGCCATGAAGAAGGAAGGTCTGATCCGTCATCTAGGTGTCGCCGGTGGGCCGATCGACCTGATGCTGGCCTATGTGGAAACCGGCGCCTTCGATGCCGTCATCAGCCACAATCGCTACACGCTGGTCGATCAGTCGGCGGAGCCGTTGATCCAGGAATGCGCCCAGCGCGGCATTGCCTTCGTCAACGCGGCACCCTATGGCGGCGGAATCTTGGCGAAGGGGCCCGACAAGGTGGTCAAATACTGCTACGCGCCTGCCGAGGCCCGCATGCTGGACCAGGTTCGGCGGATGGACGCAGTCTGCGCGGCCCACGGCGTTCCGCTGGCGGCAGCTGCCCTTCAATTCTCCATGCGCGACTCCCGGGTGAGCTCGACCATCGTCGGAATGTCGGAACCGAAGCGGATCGCACAGACTTTGGCGCTTTCGAGCCATCCCATCCCTGATGACGTCTGGCAAGAGCTCGGCGCGCTGATTGGCGAACGTGGCCGCGCGTCGGCATGATTGGCTGGGTTATGCCCCGTTCCATGCGGGTCAGACCTCAGCCGCGCGGCGTGACAATCAGGATATCCCGGATCTGTCGCGCCGCAGCCTGAAGCGGCCCCGCGAGCGAGACCAGATGCTTGACCGGGGCCCTTTGAAGGGGCAGCGTGAAACTGATGGTCACGATTGGCCAGCCTGGCGCATCAACCGCAACAGCAATGCAGCGGACACCCAGATATGCCTCCTCCATGTCAAGGCTATAGCCTTCGGTGCGGACTTGGCTCAGCCGTGCAAAGAGTGCCTCTTGGGTCTTAATGGTGTTGGGCGTGCGCTGGATGAAGTGATCGGGCAGAAACTGCTGCACCTCGCGCATACCCATAAGTGCAAGCGCCGCGAGGCCCCCCGAAGTGCTGTGGGCAGGATGACGCCGTTCCACTTGGGGGGCGACCTGAACGATTTGCCTGGCATGGTCGATACGGCGGAGAATGACCTCGTCGAACCCGTCCAGCACGCCAAGATGACAGGTCTCCTTGCATTGTTCGACCAGGGGTTCGAGTACCGGGGAAAGAAGCCTGCCCAGATCATTGACGCTGGCAGACGCAGCCGCGGCCAGTTCCAGTACCGAAAGGCCGATCCGGTATCGGCCGCTGACATCGTCCCGCTCGATGTAATCCTGGTATTCTAGGGTGCTGAGCAAGTTGTGGAGCGTCGCCTTGGGTAGGCCATGTCGCTTCTGAAGCTCCGAGAAACTCACAGAGGTGGCGTTGGTCGCAATGTCACGCAACAGCACCAGCGCGCGCATGAGGCTGCGGTTGTGACCCTTGGGCGTCTCCTCTTCATCGACAGTATCTCTTGTTTCGGCAGATGAGGTGCCCGACCCCGCGGTCGCCGATCGGGCCATTTTCGACTTTCTAGGCGGAAAATTCATGGTCCACGCTGTCGATCCGGTGTTTCCTGGTTTCCGTTCTCGTCATTTTAAGTTGTAACATCGGCCCTGGGAAGGGGGCTTCTTGGTGCCGCCTCGATGTCGTCTATTGCTGCCTGGGTGCCCTCCTCGGTATCGAGGACCAGGAGGTCGACAATATCCAGGACGTCGATCTGGTCGGCGACCCCGAGATTCTGCACGGCGGCGCTGTACATCACGATGTCCTTGGGGCAGGTCACAACGAAGCCGTCGATGTCGCCCAGAGCCAATGCCTCGCGGATGCGGTTCTCGCTCGGCCGCTCGATCATTGCCTGGTCGTCCATCCAGATCCGGCCACCGCCTGCGCCACAGCAGAAGCTGTTCTCTCGGCAGCGACCCATTTCGACCAGGGTGCTGCCTGTCCGTGCGATGATCTTCCTAGGGGCGTCGAACTCGCCGTTGTAGCGTCCAAGATAGCACGGGTCGTGATAGGTGACGCGCCGCCCTTTCAGTGGGGCGATCCGCAGGCGGCCCGTGTCGAGCAGTTCGGAAAGAAGTCCCGTGTAGTGAATCACCTGGTATTTGGCGCCGAGCATGAAGTACTCTTGCCGCAGCGCATTCAGACTGTGCGGGTCGGTGGTCATGATCCGGTTGAATCTGCAGCCAGCCAGCGTTTCGATGTTCTGCTGGGCAAGCAATTGAAACAGCCCTTCCTCTCCGGCCCGGCGCACGTCGTTGCCGCAGTTGCGCTCGCCGTCGTAAAGGATGCCAAAGTCGACCCCGGCCGCCTGCAGCAGCTCGGCCACGCGCCGGGTTATCCGCTGCGCGCGCGGGTCGTAGGAAGCGAAGTCGCCCACGAACCAAAGAATGTCGACCGGCTCGTCGCGGGCGTCCTTGATCTTGAAGGGCAAATCCTTGGCCCAGCGCGCTCGCATCTTGGCGGCCTTGCCCATCGAGTTTCCGGTGCGCTGCAGGTTGGACAGGGCATCCTGGAGCATCGGTTCGACCTTGCCGTCATCGATCAGTTGGCGCCGCATGTCGACGATCTTGGGAACGTGCTCGATGTGGACCGGGCAGACCTCCATGCAGGCGCCGCAGGTCATGCAGGCGCTCAGCGTGTCCTCGCTGATGATCCCGCCGATGAGGGGACGCTCGGGCCGCCCCAATCCGCTGTCGATCATCGCATCCCGCAGATCCATGATCAGCGATTTCGGGCTTAGCGGAAGGCCCGACGCAAATGCCGGGCACACGGACTCGCAGCGACCGCACTCGGTGCAGCTCAGCGTGTCGAAAAGGTGCTTGGCGGTAAACTCGCCAATCGCCGAAACGCCAGGTTTCCCGCGCGATTCCGGGGGCGGCGGCAGTGCCCCCTTGGGGCCGAGGTTTCGCATGTAGACGTTCGGTGCGGCCAGGAACATGTGCCGGTGCTTGGAGCCCGGAATGTAGATCAGGAAACCCAGGACCGCGAAAACATGCAACCAGTAGAAGGCCTCGGTCCAGGCCGCGGCACCTTCGGCGGTAAGCCCCGCGCCGATCAGCACGGATGCCAGGGTGCTGCTGACGGGCCGCCACGCCGCCGAGGGGTCGCTGCCCGCGGCAATAGAGGTTGCGAACTCTAAGAGCATCGTGGTGACGACCGTGGCGACCAGCGCATAGATCACAAGCGCGTCGCGCTGGTTTGAACCCTGGAACCTTGCGGGCTTCAGGGCGAACCTGTGCCAAACAGCAAGTCCCAGTCCGGCCAGAAGGCTCAATGCAAACATCTCTTGCAGCAGTGCGATCCAACTGTTCCCGCCGATCGATGCGAGGCTGAAGCCAGGGATCAGGCCCGAACCGAAGGCCTCGATGATCGCGGTGAACAGGACAAGGAAGCCGCTGAAGATCAGAACATGCAACGCACCCGACAGGCGGAACTGGAGCAGGCGGCGATGGAGGCCGACCGCCTCCACCACCCCGCGCAGCCGTTCAAGCGGGCGTTCGCGGCGCGGATCGGTCGGTGCTGCCAGCATGGGCCGCATGCGCCGTCCCATGCGCCATAGGAAGATAGCGAGCGCCGCGAGGGTGAGCAGCCAAAGAACCGGTGTGTGGTAAGGCATCGTCAGCCTCTGGACTCTAGCGCGCCGACCAGTTCGGCCAGCACCTCGGACATGTCCGCCACGGCTCCGAAATGAGCCTTGTCAAATATGGGAGCAGCGGGGTCGCTATTGATGGCGATAATGCAGTCCGACTTGCTCATGCCTTCAAGATGTTCGGGCGCGCCCGAAACCCCCAGCGCAATGTAAAGCTTGGGGGCCACCCGCTGGCCAGACTTGCCGACCTGGCGTTCCCGGGGAAGCCAACCGCTGTCGATGACGGGCCGACTTCCTGCGATTTCGGCGCCGATCAGGGCGGCAAAGCTTGCAGCGTCTGCCAGGTTCTCCTTGCTGCCCAGGCCTCG
>JAYTTO010000196.1:0-5811 GCA_043744975.1 Betaproteobacteria bacterium
GGTGTGACCCTCGCCCGCGACAATGGCCGCTCAACCGCGGAGAAATCGACTTAACACAGTAAGATTAAGTGCCTCACAGCATGCAACACCACACTAGAAAGCCCGGGCCGAATTGCGAACGAATGGATCCGAGCTTGCTTATTCGCAAATCGGTTAAGGCACGGTTAAGGCGACGCTGAACAAGACCTCGCGAGGGCGCGCGCCTGGCCTACACGGACAAGGTGCGCCGGGCCGGTGTATCCGGGCGTCGCTCTGCGGCACTTCCCGCCCATGAACCAGCAAGACCTCGCCGATTTCATCTGGAACGTCGCCGATGCGCTGCGAGGCAACTTCAAGCCCTCGCTGTTCGGCCGGATCATCCTGCCTTTCACCGTGCTGCGACGCATGGAGTGCGTGCTCGAACCCACCCGCACCCAGGTGCAGGAACACTTCTCGACGCTCGCCGGAACCGGCGTTGAGCTTGATCTGGTGTTGCCCAACGTGGCCGGCGCGAGCTTCTACAACACGTCGAAGTTCACGTTGGCAACGGTGGGCTCGACCAGCACGCGCTCGAACCTGGAGGAATACGTTTCCAAGTTCTCGTCCAACGCCCGCCAGATATTCGAGCACTTCGGCTTCGACCAGTGGCTGCTGAAGCTGGAGACGGCCAACCTGCTCTACCTCGTTACGCAGAAGTTCGCGGGCATCGATGCCCTCACCGGCGAGGGCGTGGTGCGAACCGTGTACGACTGCGCGGCCGGCACCGGCGGCTTTTTGTCGTCGGCCATCGAGCAGGTGGCCGAGTGGAACCCCCACGCGCGCATCGTGCCCTACGCGCAGGAACTGAACCCCGAGACCTATGCCATCAGCGTGGCCGACAAGCTGATCCAGGGCTATGACGTTCGCAACCTCAAGCTCGGCAACACGCTCTCGAACGACCTGCTGCCCGCCGAGCGTTTCGACTACTGCCTCGCCAATCCGCCTTTCGGCGTGAAGTGGGAGATGGTGCAGAAGGCCGTCAACGACGAGCACAGGAACCTGGGCTACGCGGGGGCGCTTCGGCCCCGGCCTGCCGCGCGTGGGCGACGGTTCGCTGCTGTTTTCGATGCACCTGCTGTCCAAGCGCAAGGCCGTCGAGCTCGGCGGCTCGCGCATCGGTATCGTGCTGTCGGGTTCGCCGCTGTTCAATGGCGGCGCCGGCTCGGGCGAGTCGGAAATCAGGCGCTGGATTCTGGAGAACGACTGGCTGGAGGCCATCATCGCGCTGCCTCCCGATCTTTTCTACAACACCGGGATCGGCGCCTGCGTGTGGGTGCTGACGAACCACAAGTCGCCCGAGCGCAAGGGCAAGGTGCAGTTGCTCGACGCCACCGGGCTGAGCGCGCCGATGCGCAAGAGCCTGGGGAGCAAGCGCAAGCTGATCGCCCAGGAGCAGATCGACGAGATCGCGCGCTGGCACGAATCCTTCGCCGACACCGAGACAAGCAAGGTGTTCGCCACCACCGACTTCGGCTACCGGCGCATCACCGTGGAGCGGCCGTTGCGGCTTCGCTTCGAGGTCACGGAGCAGACGCTGACGGCCTACGCCGAGGCTAAGGGCTCGGACCATGTGGACCTGTTTGCAGCGCAGAAAGGTCGCGGCGCGTTCGACAACCTCCCCGCCTTCCTCACCGCTGCCAAGCTGAAGAAGCTCGCCAAGGGCACGCGCAAGGCCGTGCTCGACGCCTTCGGCACTCGCGACCCGGCCGCGCAGCCGGTGCCCGACGCCGACGGCGCGACGGTGGCCGATGCCGACCTGCGCGAGTACGAGAACGTGCCGCTGAAGCAGGACATCGACGACTACTTCAATCGCGAAGTGCTGCCCCATGTACCCGATGCGTGGATCAACACGAGCAAGCGCGACGGGAAGGACGGCCGCGTCGGCATCGTCGGCTACGAGATCAACTTCAATCGGTACTTCTACAAGTACGTGCCGCCGCGGCCGCTGGAAGTGATCGATGCGGAATTGCAGGCAGTGGAGGCGGAGATCACGGCGCTGCTGGCCGAGGTAGCGCGTTGACAGCCGCCGAGCTGCTGGAAAGCCTCAACCTGCTCGACGAACAAGAACGCGTCGAGGCCAAGCGTTCGCAGGACGTTGGCAAGTCGATGCTGGAGACCGTCTGCGCACTTGCCAACGAGCCCGGCCTGGGGGGAGATTGGATTCTGCTCGGCGTACACCGCGAGGAGATGGCGCTGTTTCCCAGCTACGAGGTCGAGGGGCTGGAAAACGCCGACAAGCTCACCGCCGACCTGGCCACCCAATGCGCCGGCATGTTCAACCGTCCGCTGCGCGTGGACATCCGCACCGAGATGCTGACCGGCAAGGCGGTGGCCGTGGTGTTCGTGCCCGAGGCCGCGCCGCAGGACAAACCGGTGTACCTGAAGGCGCAGGGCCTGCCGCGCGGCGCGTTCCGCCGCATCGGCAGCACCGACCAGCATTGCACCGAAGACGACCTGCTGGTTCTGTACCAGGGCCGGCAGCATGAAACCTTCGACGCCGGCACGATGGCCGACGCCGAGTTCCAGGACCTTTCGCCGGAGGCGATTGCCGACTACCGCCAGGCCCGCGCCGAAGCCAACCCCGACGCCGAAGAACTGCGCTGGACCGACGAGCAGTTGCTTCAGGCGCTGGGTTGCATCCGGCGCGATGCGGCCAACGTCGCACCGCCCACGGTGGCCGGCGTGGTGCTGTTCGGCACCCCGCAAGCGCTGCGCCGCTGCCTGCCGATGACGCGCGTGGATTACATCCGCGTGCCGGGGCGCGAATGGGTACCCAACCCTGATCGCCGATTCGACACCATCGAACTGCGCGACCCCTTGTTCCGCCTGATCCGCCGTACCCAGGCTGCGATCCTCGACGACCTGCCCAAGGCCTTCGGCCTGCCCGAAGGCGAACTGCAGCGCACCGACCGGCCGGTGATCCCGCAGCGCGTGATCCGCGAGGCGGTGGTCAATGCGCTGATGCACCGCAGCTACCGCAGCCTCGGACCCTTCGCCGATGCGATCAAGGGAAAGGGTGGTCAATGCGCTGATGCACCGCAGCTACCGCAGCGCCTCGCCGGTGCAGATCATTCGCTACGCCAACCGGCTCGAGATTCGCAACCCCGGCTTCTCGCTCAAGTCGCCCGAGCATCTGGGCGAGCCGGGCTCGACCCCGCGCAACCCCAAGATCGCCGCCGTGCTGCACGAAACCCGCTTCGCCGAAACCAAGGGCAGCGGCGTGCGCGTGATGCGCGAGATGGCCGCGCAGGCCGGCCTGGCGCCGCCATTGTTCGAGAGCGACCGCGGCCAGGACCTGTTCGTCGCCCGCTTCCTGTTCCATCACTTCCTGGGCGAAGATGATCTGCGTTGGCTGGCCGGCTTCAAGGAACTCAACCTCAACGACGTCGACGCCCGCGCGATCGTGGTGGCGCGCGAAAACGGCGCCATCGACAACGCCACCTACCGCGAGATCAACCGCGTCGATACCCTGTTGGCCAGCCAGGCCCTGCGCCGGCTGCGCGATGCCGGCCTGCTGGAGCAGAAGGGCCGCGGGTCGGCCACCTGGAGCCTGCGCGACCGGCGCTTTGCCGTCGTCATCGACGAGGCCCACAGCAGCACCGGCGGCAGCACGGCCGACGACCTGCGCTACGTGCTGACGGGGCAGAGCGAGGAAGAGTGGCAGAAGCTGGGTGCGCAGGAGCGGCTGTCGGTCTGGCAGAGTTCACGCCAGCGGCCAGGCAACGCGAGCTACTTCGCCTTCACGGCCACGCCCAAACACAGCACGCTCAGCCTGTTCGGCCGGCCGCGCGACGCCACCCAGCCGGGCAGCACCGACAACCCGCCGACGCCGTTTCACACCTACACGATGCAGCAGGCCATCGAGGAAGGCTTCATCCTCGACGTGCTGCGCAACTACACCTGCTACAAGACGGCACTGCGCCTGGGCACGCGGTTCGAGGCGGGCGACGACCGTCGGGTCGACAAGAAAAGTGCCGGCCGGGCGCTCGCGCGCTGGCTCTCGCTGCACCCGACCAACATCGCGCAGAAGGTGGCGCTGATCGTCGAGCACTTCCGCGCCAGCGTGGCGCACCTGCTGGGCGGGCAGGCCAAGGCCATGATCGTCACCGGCTCGCGGGCGGCGGCGGTGAAGTACCACTTGGCGCTGGAGCGCTATTGCGCCGGGCGCGGCTACGAAGACGTGCATGTGATGGTGGCGTTCTCAGGCGACGTGCAGAACAAGGACGTGGGGGACGGCCTGTACCCCGAGGGGCACAGCTTTTCAACGAGACCAATATGAACCCGGGCCTGCGGGGCCGCGACATGCGCAAGGCGTTCGAAACGCGCGACTACCGCGTGATGATCGTCGCCAACAAGTTCCAGGCCGGTTTCGACCAACCCAAGCTGGTGGCGATGTACCTGGACAAGAAGGTGTCGGGCGTGGAAGCGGTGCAGACGCTCTCGCGGCTCAACCGCACCTGCGCGGGCAAGGACAAGACCTACGTGATCGACTTCGCCAACGACGCCGAAGAGATCGAGAAGGCATTCAAGACCTTCTACCGGGACGCGAAAGTCGCGGACGTGCAAGACCCGAATATCGTCTACGACATCAAGCACAAGCTCGATGCGATGCTGCTCTACGAGACGGCCGAGGTGCAGGCGTTTGCGCAGGCGATCGTGGATCGCGGCGTGACGCACCAGAAGCTCTACAGCCTGACCCAGGCGCCGACCGACCGTTTCAACAGCAAGCTCAAGCTGCTGAGCGAGGCCATCGAGACTTGGGAGCGCGCATGGCGCAAGGCGAGCGACGACGGTGACGAACCAGGCATGGCGCAGGCCGGCGCGCGCCGATCCGAACTCGCCAAGGAGCGCGACAAGCTGATCGTGTTCAGCGAAGGGCTGAGCAAGTTCGTTCGCACCTATGAGTACGTCGCCCAACTCGTCGACTTTGGCGACCCGCCGCTGGAAGGCTTCGCGAGCTTCGCCCGGCTGCTGCGCAAACGGCTGAAGGGAGTCACCCTCGAGCAGGTGGACCTGTCGGACCTGCGGCTGACCCACTTCAAGCTCAAGGCCGACGGCGGATTGACCGGCATGGTCGTCGCCGGCGAGCAGCCGGTGCTGTACTCGATCACCGACAACGGCCTGCGCGACGCGCGCGACCGCGAGAAGGCGTACTTGTCGGAACTCATCAAGCGGCTGAACGACGCCTTTGGCAAGGAAATCAGCGACACCGATCAGGTCGCCCTGGCCGTGCACGTTTGCGAACGCCTGCGCGACGATGCGGTCGTGATGGCACAGGTGCTGAACAACCCGAAGGACCGGGCGATGAAGGCCAACCTGCCGGGAGCCGCGGTGCAGGCGATCGTCGGAGCCATGAACACGCACAAGGTGCTGGCAACGAAGCTGCTCAGTGACGAGGCGACGCGCGGGTTGTTCCTGGATGTGGTGTACGAGTTGCTGAAGCGCGAAGGGGCGGGAGGCCTCTTCGCAGCCGGACATCCGCGCCCGGAGTAGGGGGGAGTGGAGCGACCCGACCGGGAACTGCTCAGGTCGGCTCGCCTCGACCGGGGTACGGACAGTCTGGCGCCATGCCGGGATCGGACCAAATGTCTCACCGGCGTGAGCTCCGAACCGCATGTGGTATCCGAAGTGGTATCCGGATTCCAAAGCATGGCAACTATGTCAGCAGTCACTCTTGAGTCAACGAAGGGCCGCTCCCGAGTTGACTCAACCCCCTCGGGGGGCCTGACGCGAAGCGGCAGGTTTGGGGGCACTCTCAACTAAATCACTTAATTTGCTGGTGCCGGCTGTCGG
>JAYTTO010000197.1:0-1776 GCA_043744975.1 Betaproteobacteria bacterium
GATCGTGCCCAGCCGCTCGATCTCGGCGCCGGTCAGGCCACCGGCGGGTTCGTCGAGCAGGATGAACCGCGGCCGCAAGGCGAGCGCGCGGCCGATCTCGAGGAAACGCTGCTCGGCATGTTCGAGCAGGTTGGCGCGCCGGTCGAGCGCGTGGCCGAGCCCGAGCCCGGCCAGCAGCTCGGCCGCACGCTCGCGCAGCATCCGCTGCTCGCGCCGCACGCGCGGGAGGCTCAGCGCGGTCGACAACAATCCGGCATGCCGGTCGCGCCAGCCGCCCAGCATGGCGTTCTCCAGGACGGTCTGGCTGCCGAGCAGGCGCGGCTTCTGGAAGGTGCGGGCGATGCCGAGCCGGGCACGCCGTTGCACCGTGGCGCCGGAGAGGTTCTCGGCATCGACCCGCACGCTGCCCTCGTCCACCTGGTAGAAACCGGACAGCAGGTTGAGCATGGTCGTCTTGCCGCTGCCGTTCGGACCGATGAGGCCGTGGACTTCGCCCGGCTCGACGGTCAGCGACACCGCATCGAGCGCCGTGAGGCCACCGAAGCGCTTGGTGACGCCCTCGGCAATCAGCGCGCTCACGGTCTCGGCCTCCGCCCACATCGAGGCGGTTCAAGCATCTCGTATCGGCCTCCCGGCGCGTTCGACCGACCGCCGATCCCCATCCTTCGGATGGGGCCCCGCGTCGGGTGTCTCACGCGTCGTGCCCCTTGCGGATCGCGGCGGCGAGCCGATCCGCATCGGGTTCGAGCACATGGCTCGCGGCAGGTGCGGGCCGCAACCGTGCCAGCAGCACTTCGAACAGCCGGCCGATGCCTTCCGGCACCAGCAGCACCACCGCCAGCAACAGCAGGCCGTAGAACAGGTTGCCCAGTTTCGCGAGCGGCGCCACCAGTTCCGGCAGCGCCGTGAGGATGGCAGTGCCGGCCAGCGGGCCGACGATGCTGCCGCGCCCGCCGATGATGATGCAGACGAAGAAGAACAGGCCGAGCTCGAACACGAACGTGTCCGGCGTGATGTAGCTCTGCAGGGAAGCGAACAGGGCACCGGCGATGCCGGCGGTGATGCCGCTCAGCACGAATACCGCGAGCTTCATCCGGAACACGGGCACGCCCACCGATTCGGCGGCGACCGGGTTGTCGCGGATGGCGACCAGCGCCCGGCCCCACGGAAACCGAGCCACGTTCCAGGTGAGCCACGTGATCAGCGTGCCAATTGCCAGCAGCAGCAGGTAGTACCCGGCGGGAGAGTCGAAGGGCGCGGCGAACCCCGGCACGGCGAGCCCGACACCGCCGCCGGTGAGATCGCCCTGCGCGAGCGTCAATTCGGCCACGATCAGGGCGAACGCCATGGTCGCCATCGCGAAGTAGAAGCCGGGCAGGCGCAGCGACGGCAGTCCGAGCATCAGGCCGCAGGCGCCGCCGATGCCGCCGGAAGCCGCAAGTGCGATCCACGGCGACCACTCGTAGCGTCCGGCCAGGATCGCGAAGGCATAGGCACCGATCGCCAACAGGCCGACGTGGCCGATCGACAACTGGCCGGTGAATCCAACCACGAGATTCAACCCGGCGACGAGGATCCAGTAGACCGCGATCAGCGCCGCCAGATGCAACTGGTATTGGTCGCCCGCCCACCACGGGAGCGTGGCGAGCAGACCCAGCACGGCCGCGGTGCCGGCGGCCGATCCCGGTCTCACCATCTTCAAACTGGTCGCACGTTTCGCGCGCCGAAGATGCCCTCGGGCTTCAGCAGCAGGATCAGCATCAGGGCGCCGACGGA
>JAYTTO010000198.1:0-5977 GCA_043744975.1 Betaproteobacteria bacterium
CCCCAGAACTGTTCGACGAAATTGCGGGCGTTGTTGCGTACGCTCCAGGTGCGGAAGGCTTTGGACAGGATGACCGCCCAGCTGGTGACCGACATGGTCAGCAACAGCAGCGCCACGATCAGGCTGACGGCATCCGCCTGGGCAAAAAAGGCGCTGAAGCCGAACTGTCGATGCATCGAGATCTCCGAGAAGGGTGGCGACGGACTCAACCCACCAGCCGGGTTGCCGCGACAAGCCTGCGAACGACTCTCATTCTTGCGGGCAGATCGACGGGTGTCAATTGCACTACGGTCAGAACGGGAGTTTTTCCCGGTTCCACGTCATGGACGCCTCGACACCGGACCTTCAGGCCAACCCTGCCGATCGCCTGCATCGACGTTCCGGCGTCCTGTCCATGGCGGGAGCGGGATGCCCGGATTACCTCGTCAGTCCCCGTACATCCGCTGCATGCGCTCGCGCCGCTCCTGCGCCTCGATGCTGAGCGTCGCCGTCGGCCGGGCCAGAAGGCGCCGGATGCCGATCGACTCACCGGACTCCGTGCAGTAGCCGTAGTTCGACTCGTCGATCCGCTGCAGGGTTTCGTCGATCTTCTTGAGCAGCTTGCGCTCGCGATCCCGGGTCCGGAGTTCGATGGCCTGTTCTTCCTCCTGGGTCGCGCGATCGGACGGATCGCTCGCCGCCTCGGTTTCGCGGAGATGCTCGCTGGTATCGCGGACGTTCTCAAGCAGTTCGCGTTTCAGATCGAGCAGGCGCTGGCGAAAGAACGCGAGCTGGTCGGCGTTCATGTAGTCCTTCGCCGGAGCTGCCAGCAGCTGGGCCTCGGTTAGCAGTTTATTCATGCGGTTGTCCCGATTCGTCGTTCCAATGGGTGCCCTTGCCGGAGCGAGGCGGGAGTTTAAGCGGATTTTCGGACGGGGCAAGCCCTTCCACAGCGGTGTACGCGGTTTTTTTCCAGTACCCGGATACCGGCGGGCGCTCCCTCGGGGTGATTTACACTCCGGAAACACCGCGCAGGAGGGCATCGTGATGACCCGCAATTCCACCCATTTCCCAGGATCCAACGGTCGCGCCCGCCGGGTTCGCCTCCGGACTTTGCCGATGCTGGCGCTGCTGCTTGCCATGGCGGCGACGCCGGTACGCGCCGAGTTCGTGACGTCGGAAAAACTCGCCGCCTGGCTCGACGAAGCCGCGAGGCCAGGCGGCGACTTCGAGTACCGGGCCATGGCGCTGGGCTTCGTGGCCGGCGTGCACGACCTTCTGCTCGACGGTTCGGTCTGCACGCCGGACCAGATCCGCGGCCGCAAACTGCTGCTCGCAGTCCGCAACTGGATGAAGCGCAATCCCGGCCGATGGGATGAGGTGGCCGCCAAAACGGTGCGGACCGCCCTGCTGGAGACCTATCCCTGTCCGCCCACCGGAAAGCAATGAAACCGGTCGCGCCCGATCGGCCCCTTCGCGTCGGCATCGCCGGCGCCGGGGCCATCAGCCAGTTTCACTTGGCTGCATGGCGCGACATCCCCGGGGTCGAGTTGGTGGCAATCTGCGATCCCGACGTCGAACGCGGCCGGGCCAAGGCGCAGCAGTTCGGAATTCCGGCTGTCCACGGCGACTTCGCCACCATGCTCGCGAGCGAACGTCTCGACGCCGTCGACATCATCACGCCGGTCGCCACACATGCGCCGCTGACCCGGATGGCCGCGGATGCCGGGGTGCACGTGTGCTGCCAGAAGCCGCTCTGCCCGACGGTGCGCGAAGCCACCGACCTCATCGCTTCGGTCGGCGAACGTGTCCGGTTCATGGTGCACGAGAACTATCGCTTCCGCCCGCACTACGCCCTGATGCGGCGCTGGCTGGCCGACGGACGCATCGGTCGGATCCTGCATGCCCGGATGACCGTCCGATCCGCCTCGTGCTTCACCGCCGACGGCAGCGAGCCGCCGCTGCTGAAGCGGCAGCCTTATCTCCGCAAGTTTCCGCGCCTGCTCGTATTCGAGGTCCTGATCCACCACCTCGACGCGATGCGCACGCTGCTCGGTCCGCTCGAGGTGAAATCGGCGACGCTGGCGCGGGTCAACCCCGATCTTGCCGGCGAGGACGTGGCGGTGATCACCCTGGTCGGCGCCGGCGGGATGACCGTGGTGCTGGACGGCAACATCTCCGCGCCCGGCTATCCGGGTTTGCCGGTGGACCGTTTCGAGATCATGGGATCGACCGGCACTCTCGTGTACGACCGCGACCGCCTCTATTTCGAAGGTTCCGCCGAGGCGGCCACGCCCTTCGATCTGGCAGCCAACTACCAGGTCTGCTTCACCGAAGCGGTGCGGGAGTTCGCTGATGGCCTGCGGTCCGGCGCTCCATTCGAGACTGATCGACTCGACAATCTGGAAACTTTGAAGCTGATGGAAGCGTGTTATCGGGCTGCCGGCGTCACGGTCTGAAGATCCGATCCGGCCGCCGGTCAGGGGTGGTCCGTCGGCACCCGTCGGGCGATGCCATAGGCCGCCGCCCACCCCAGGCCGGCCCTGGTATCTCCCCGGGGTCGGTATTCGCAGCCGATCCAGCCGCGATACCCGAGCGAGTCGATGAGATCGAACAGATAGGGATAATGGATCTCGCCGACATCCGGTTCATGCCGGCCGGGCACGCCGGCGATCTGGAAATGCCTGACGAGGCCGATGTTGTCCCGGATCGTGTCGGCCAGGTGACCTTCCAGCACCTGCATGTGATAACAGTCCAGGTGCAACGCGAGGTTGGCGTGCCCCACCGCCTCGATCACCCGGCGCGCATGTTCGGTGTGGTTCAGGAAGTAGCCGTGCATCCCTTCGGTCGTATAGCTCGGGCCGTTGCGCACGATGCCCATGCGCCGGTTGATCGGTTCGATGACCGCCCGCACCCCGTGGTGCTCGAGGAAACGCGCGGCATATGCCAGGTTGTCGAGATAGGTCCGTTCCGCTGTCGCGTAATCGGCACCGGGCGGGACCACGCCCGCCATGACGTGGACCGTGTCGCAGCCCATCGCTTCGGCGTACGGCGGGATCTGATCGAGGCTCGCCCGGAATGCGGTTTCGCGTCCGGGCACCGCCGCCAGACCGCGATCGCCGGCCTTCCAGTCGCCCATCGGTGCATCGAACAGGACCATCTCGAGATCGTGTGCACGCAGGCGGGCTGAGAGTTCCGACGGCGGATGGTCGTACGGCACCTGGAACTCAACGCCGCGAAACCCGCAATCGGCGGCCACGGCGAAACGGTCCAGAAACGGAACTTCGGAGAACAGGTAGTGAAGGTTGGCGGCAAAACGCGGCATATGAAGACTCCGGCAGGTGCTACGACGCGGAACCCGGCTCGTTCCAGAGCCACGCCGCCCCGCGAACGCCGCTCGCGTCGCCGTGCCGGTTGAGCACGAGACGGGTGGCCACATGGTCGCAGAACACGTGGCGCCCCCACAATGGCGGCACCCGATCGTAGAGCATGCCGATCTTCGAAAGTCCGCCTCCCAGCACGATCACGTCCGGGTCGAGCAGGTTGATGACCTGGGCGAGCCCCCTGGCGAGACGCTCCACGTAGCGGTCGAGCGTGGCTGTGGCGGCCGGATCGCCGCTGACCGCGCGCGCCGCGATCGCGGCGGCGTCGAGCCCGAGACCGGTTGCGGCAAGATGATCCCACGCCATTCCCGGCCCTGAAAGATAGGTCTCGATACATCCGACCTTGCCGCACCAGCACGGTGGCGGCGGAAGATCGCCCGCCTGCAACCAGGGCAGCGGGTTGTGCCCCCATTCTCCCGCGATCGCGTTAACGCCCGTCAGCAACCGGCCGCCGGCAACGATCCCCGAGCCGGTACCAGTCCCCAGGATGACACCGAGCACCACGTCGGCGCCCGCACCGGCGCCATCGATTGCCTCGGACAAGGCGAAGCAGTTGGCGTCGTTCGCGATGCGCACGGGCCGTCCGAGCCGCAGTTCCACGTCGTCCAGGAGCGGCTGACCGTTGAGCCAGGTCGAATTCGAGTTGCGCAGGCACCCCGTAAATCGCGAAAGGGCGCCCGGAGTGCCGATGCCGACGCTGGCCGGCACGCCGATGCGGGCCTCGGCCAGAGCGACCGCATGCTCGATGGCATCGAGGGTTCGGCCATAGTCCCCCTGGGGCGAATCGAAGCGATGCCGCATCAGGACCGCCCCCGCCGGATCGAGCGCAATCACCTCGATCTTCGTACCCCCGAGGTCGATGCCGATGCGAAAGCCTCTGTTCAAGCAGGACCCTCCCGCGGGGAATGATCCGTTCGGCTCACTAATTCCGGATCGCATATGACACGAATCGGAAATAATCTGTTGCCACAATGAGGTCGTATTCGCTGGGATTCCACATTGCGATGGACACGACGCCACCACTCCCCCGTCTGCCAAGACAAGACACCGGCACGCCCGACACGCTGCCTCACCACGGTGCCCATGCGATCGCCGAGCGCGATGCGCTCTACCGCGAGAACCTCGCGTGTCGCGCGCATCCCCGCAGGCTCGAGCCCGGCGCGATCGACGCCGTGACCCCGGTGTCGGTGCTGGGTCTGGAACAGATAACGATCAGCCGACTCTACCGTGCCGGCTACGTGCGGGTGCGCCAGTTGCTCGACACTTCGGTGGAGAAGCTCTGGCGCAGCATCGGCCGGCACGGGATCACCGACATCATCGATCGCCTGACGTTCCAGGGACTCGCGCTCCAGCCATTGAACGACTACGAGCGATGGCGTCTCGGACTGGTCGATCGCAGCCGGATCCGGGTCGACATCACCCTGGACAGCCTGGTCGCCGACCTTTGGCCCAGGCTCGGGCTCACCCTGGCGGATCTGCTGCAGAAGCGCGGCCTGCATCGGGTTGCCGACCTGGCACCGCGCGACGCGGCAGAACTGCTGACGCTGTACCGGTTGGGCAAGAACAACTTGCGCAAGATTCACGACGTGCTCGAAGACCTCCTGCGACAGGCGGACGGCGTTCACTTTGCCCGGCTGCGGCAGGCGCTGCAACTGATCGCCGAACGGAGCGAATTGCGCCGTGGGTCCGGGGCTGCCCAGGCCATCCACCACCACGAGATGGAATCCTCGCACGACCCCTACGCCGTGGCGCCCTCCGGCGGCCGCACCAGCATCGGAGGCCTGCATGCAGAACGACGATCCGGCAAATAGTAGCAACTGGGCCGATTTCATCGACGATCTGCAGGCGGTGGAGCCGTTGAACTGGTCGGGGAGGCCTCGCAGACGCGTGGGATTCAACGCAAAGGCCCGGGTTGGGACTGAGGCGAGGGTGGCTGCCTCGGCCAAGCCATCAACGCAGGATGGCGGGCTGGCGCGGTCGGACAAGACACACCTGAACGCCATTCCCCGCAAGAACCTCCCGTAGGGGTCGCGCAGAACAGCATGCGATCGACATCGGGGCCGGTCCGATACCTAGAAGGTGACCTGCCCGGTCACGGTCAACGTGGTCGCACTGAAGTCCGACAACGGCCGGTTCGAGCTTCGAACCGCCTGCGACAAGTTGGCGCTGATCGACACATTGCGGGCCGGCGTGTACTGCACACCGATGTTCACCGACTGGATGTTGTCGACACGCACCGGGATGTGGGTCACGATGAAACCCGGGTCGCCGAGAAACTTCCGCTGACTGTAGTCGTAGCTCGCGGTGAGGGTGACCTTGCCGCTCAGTGCGTAACTCGGCCCGACATTGAACCCCTGCGTCAGGATGAAGTTGCTGGTCACGTCGTCGAGCGCACCGATGTCGCGACGCAACGTGGTGTTGATGGCGGTCTTGCCGGAATAGGCATAGCTCAACGTCACCCGGCCGGTCACACCCGTGAAATTGCGTTGCGACAACTGTTCGTGCTGGCGATTGGTCCAGCCGACGGCTCCACTCAGCCTGGTCTCACCGGAGTAGCGCCAATCGACCGTACCCTGCAGGTCGCGCTGATAGTAGCTGCTGTCGACCGACGAACC
>JAYTTO010000199.1:0-3513 GCA_043744975.1 Betaproteobacteria bacterium
ATGGCGCGCCAGTTCGGTATCGGCGCCGAACTCGATCGCCTCGAAATTCAGGTCACCGCTCTCGACCTGCTCCTTCACCCGCGCGAGCACCCGGTGCAGGCGCGGCGCCTCGATGCGCTCCGTTGAGCTAAGGAAGCGGTTACGCGAACTGAGCGCGAGGCCGTCGGGCGCCCGAACGGTCTCGGCACGCACGATCGACAGCGGCAGGGTGAACTGGTCGACCATGTGCCGCACGATCGAGATCTGCTGGTAATCCTTCTTGCCGAACACGGCGACCTGCGGCTGGACGGCGTTGAACAGCTTGAGCACCACGGTCGCCATGCCGCGGAAGTGCCCGGGCCGGAACCGGCCTTCCAGCTTGTTGGAGACCGGCGGTGGTTCGACCGTGAACACCTGGGGCTCCGGATACATCTGCGTCTCGTCGGGATGGAAAACGATATGATTGCCTGCAGCCGCCAGTTTGGCGCAATCGTCGGCGAACGTGCGCGGATAACAATCGAAATCCTCGCCCTGGCCGAACTGCAGCCGATTCACGAAGATGCTGGTCACGACCAGCGGCGCCTGTTCCCTGCCGATGTGAACCAGGCTCAGATGGCCCTCATGGATGTTGCCCATCGTGGGCACGAGGGCAACACGGGACTCGCTGCCCAGGCGGGTGCGAAGTTCGGCAACGGTGCGGATGACTTCCATGGGATTCGGAGGCGGTGACAGTGACAGTGATGGGAGCGGATCGTGGGCGCGGCTCACGGCTGCCCTGCCCACGGCCTGTGCCTGCCCGTTCGGGTCCGGGAAGGTCGGGAAACGGTGCCGTCAGACGCCTGCGTTGAAGTACTCCCGATTGCTTCGCATTTCTGCGATGCGGCGCAACAGTAGCGCAAAGTCTTCGGGCTTTTCAATGAAGTTCAGGCGCTCGCTGTCGACCACCAGCACCGGCGCCGCCGCGTAGTCGAGGAAAAACCGGCTGTAGGCATCGGCCAGACGGACCAGGTAGGCCTGGCTCAGGTTGCTCTCATACCCTATGCCGCGCCGCCGCACGCGCGCCGCCAGCACCCGGGGGCTCGCCTGCAGGTAGATCACCAGATCGGGGGCGACCGCCTGCGGCGCGAGGTGATCGAAGATCTTGCGATAGAGCTCGAATTCGTGGTCCGACAGCGTGAGCCGCGCAAACAGCCGATCCTTGTCGAAGAAGAAATCCGACACCGTGATCGTTGCGGCAAACATGTCGGGCTGGCTGAGTTCGCGCAGCTGGTCGACCCGCTGGAACAGGAAGAACAGCTGGGTCGCAAGCGCGTGCCGTTCGGGATCGCGATAGAACGACGGCAGGAACGGATTCGCGCCCGGATCCTCGAGCAGTGCCGTTGCGCCCGTGGTCTCGGCAAAGCGCCGCGCCAGGCTGGTCTTCCCGGCGCCGATCGGTCCTTCGACGGCGATGTGCCGGAACCGCTCAGGCAACCGCATCGAACGCCAGGGGCTCCACGCGCTGGCCGGGGCCGAGCGCCTTCGCGATCATGACTGCGGCGCCATGGCCTGGAATCTCGGCACCGGGCGCGATCTCGACCAGCGGCACCATCACGAAGGCCCGTTCGTGCATCCGCGGATGCGGCAATGTAAGACCGTCCTCATGGTGCACCATCGAACCGTAGAGCAGCAGGTCGAGATCGAGCGTGCGCGGACCGTTCGGCTCGCGCCGGATCCGACCGTGCTCCTGCTCGATCGCGAGCAGGGCATCGAGCAGTTCGCGCGGGCCGAGCAGGGTTTCGACGATGGCGACCGCATTGATGAAATCGGGCTGGTCGGCAAAGCCCACCGGCGCGGTACGGTAGAACGACGAATAGCGCAGCATGCGCGTGGCCTCGAGGGCGTCGATCGCGTCCAGAGCATCCTCGAGATGGCGGCGGGGCACGTCGAGATTGGAGCCGAGTCCGACGAAGGCCCACACCGGGTTGCCCGGGGGCGCGATCATTGCGGCGAATCGGCGCCGGCCGGAACGTCGCCGACGATCGCCGGTGCCTCGCCGTCCGCCTCAACCGATCCTCCTTCGGCGTCGTCGCGCCGGCCGCCGCGACGACGGCGGCGACGTTTGCGGGTGCCTTCGTCACCCTCGGGCGGCATCAGCATGCGCTCGCGCTCGACCTCGGAAGCGTGCTGGAACCCGGCCCACCATTCGCCGATCTCGGGGTCGATCTCGCCGCTCTCGCAGCGCAACAGCAGGAAATCGTAGGCGGCGCGGAACTTCTCGACTTCCAGCAACCGGTACGGACGCTTGCCGGTGCGTTGCGAGAAGCGGTACTGCAGCAACCAGATCTCCTTCATGTCGCCACCGAACCGCCGCGGAATCGAGATCTTCTCGGCCTGCACCGACAACACCTGATCCATGGCTTCGTGCAACGCCGGTATCGCCGGCACGTCGCGGGCCCGCGCCGCGGTCCATGCCGCCAGGACTTCGTGCCACAAGAGCGCGGCAAACAGGAAGCCCGGCGAGACCGTCTTGCCGGCACGGATGCGTTCGTCGGTGCGGTCGAGCGCCAGCATGACGAAGCGCTCGCCCTGAGGCTGCTCGAGGATCACATCGAGCATCGGCAACATGCCGTGATGCAGTCCCTGCTCGCGCAGCCGGCGGATGCATGCACCCGCCTCGCCGGAGAGGAGCAGCTTGAGCATCTCCTCGAACAGCCGTGCCGCCGGCACGTTCTGCAGCAGGGTCGACATCTCGGCGATCGGGGCACTCGTGGCGGGATCGATCTGCAGGCCGAGTTTCGCCGACAGCCGGACCGCACGCAGCATGCGCACCGGATCCTCACGGTAGCGCGTTGCCGGATCACCGATCATGCGCAGCATCCGCTGCTCAAGATCGCGGACACCGCCGGCATAGTCGAGCAGTTCTTCGGTGGCGGGATCGTAGTAGAGCGCGTTGACAGTGAAATCGCGCCGCAGGGCGTCCTCTTCCTGGTTGCCGAACACGTTGTCGCGCAGCAGGCGACCATGCTCGTCCTTGACCTGGTTGCCGTCATCGGCACCGCCGTTCATCGCGCGGAACGTGGACACCTCGACCTGATCGCCGCTGAACATCACGTGGACGATGCGAAAGCGCCGCCCGATGATGCGCGAACGCCGGAACACGGCATGCACTTCTTCGGGGGTGGCATCGGTGGCGATGTCGTAGTCCTTGGGTTCGAGCCCCAGGAGCAGGTCGCGGACCGCGCCGCCGACCACATAGGCCTTGAATCCCTTGGCCTGCAGGCCTTCGGTGGTGCGCCTGGCGCACGAACTGATCCGGTCGCGGTGGATGCCGTGACTCGAGGCCGGCACCAGGACGGGGCCGGCAGAGAGACGCGCCGACGTCGCGGAAGTCGCTCCACCGCCGCGCCCGAACACCTTCTTTAGCAAACTTACGATCATCGACAAGGACTTGCGAACCTTCGATACAGCGCGGGCGGAAATTCAGAATTATACACAGCGGCCTCCGATCACCCGCCGCTAACGCGGCGCGACGGATGGCTCCCCCAAGCAAGC